>JAVLAV010000044.1:0-25783 GCA_031580735.1 Marinobacter sp. | reverse complement strand
CTCGAGAGTGCGGTTGGCAACCACAAACTCGCGCACACCCGCTTCTGATAAATGCCGGGCAACCAGCTCAATGGTTTGGCCGGCACCCACCAGCAACGCCTTGTTGCGGGACAGATCGGCGAAGATATGGTGCGCCATGTTGACCGAGGCATAGGCCACCGACACCGGATTCTCGCCAATGGCGGTCTGGGTGCGGATTCGCTTGGCAACAGAGAAGGTATGTTCAAACAACCGTGACAGGAATTTGCCGGTGGCGCAGTGTTCACGGGCAGCAGCGTAAGCGTCTTTTAGCTGGCCGAAAATCTGGGGCTCACCCAGAACCATGGAGTCCAGCCCGGCAGCCACGCGCATCATGTGCCGCACGGAGTCAGAATCGCGGTGTAGGTACACAACGCTTTCCAGATCCGCCACGTCGAGGTCGTGAAAACCCGCCAGCCAGCGCAAGACCGCCGGCGCGCAGTCGTCATCTCCGGCCAGGTACAGTTCGGTACGGTTACAGGTGGAGAGAATGGCCGCCTCACTGGCACCAGACGCCGCCCGGAGTTCAGAAAAGGCTTCGCCCATCCGTTCCGGAGTAAAGGCCACACGCTCGCGGATTTCCACGGGTGCGGTTCTGTGATTAATTCCCAGTGTCAGCAAAGCCATCTTGCGGTCGGAAATCCTGTGCCAGTCATGGACATTCACCAGCATTCTACCGGTGCAATGGATTACCTGCCACCCGAAAACACAGGCTCTTCGGCAAGTGCGGACAGGTTGGGCAAGTTCAGATCCTTATGCCATTATAGAGAACTGATATTTAACGCAACCCGATCTGCCTCAAGTCCGGGTCAGACTGCGGGCCTGTCAGAACCATTGCCGACCACTCACGGGAAGTTGCATGCATAGATCCGCACCCTACCTGACCACCTGCCTGCTGGCTTTCACTCTGGTAACCGTGTCCGGCTGCGCCAGCCTCTCCGGCACTCCGGAAAACGACGCCCAAACCGGTAAATCCGAGGCCGAACCGACGGCCGGGAAACAGAGCGAGGAAATCCGTTACGCCGATTTTGAGCCGGAAGTGCTCTACCAGTTGATGACCGCCGAGATCGCCGGACAGCGCGGGCAATTTGATGTCACTCTGGCAAATTACGTACAGGCAGCGCGTACGTCTCGGGACGAAGGCGTGATCGCCCGGGCATTGCGCATCGCCCAGTCTCTGAACGCAGACAACGCCCAGCAGGAAGTAGCGAATCTATGGCTTCAGCTGAACCCGGACAGCATTGAGGCTCACAGAGCACTGGCCATTCAGGCAGTTAAACAAAAGGATATGGAAACCGCGCTATTCCATATGGAAAAGATCATGGCTCAGGGCGAAGACGCTAATTTCGACGCCCTGGCCGCCATGGCCGCTTCCCTGCCACAAAGCCAACAGCAGGAGCTGCTGGCACTTTACCAGCAACTGGCTGAGCGCCACCCAGACACCCCGGAGTTGGAGTACAGCATTGCTCTGCTGCAGAAAGTGATAGGCGACCCCGAGCCGGCCCTGGAGAGACTGAACGGGCTTCTGTCAGAGCACCCCGATTTCCAACCTGCAATTCTTCTTAAAGGCGACCTGCTCTATCAGACCGGACAAACCCGGGAAGCTCTCAATTACATGACAACCAACACGCGCCGTTTTCCCGCCAATCAGCAGATGGGCAACCTTTATGGCCGCATGCTGTTGAATGAGAACGAACTTCAAGCCGCTCAGGACGAATTTGACCGGCTGCTCAACCGTTACCCGAACAACCCCGGCCTGCGACTGTCTCACGGCCTGGTCGCTCTGGAAAACGACCAGCCGGAACTGGCAAAAGAAGACCTGACACAACTGGTTGAACAGGACCAGTACGTGGATCAGGCCAGCTATTACCTCGGACGCATAGAGGAAGATGCCGGCAACACCGAGCAGGCCATCGGTTACTATCAGAGCGTTGAGCAGGGCAACTTTTTCTTTCCCGCACTGGCCAGGGCAAGCAGCCTGCAGGCTGAAATCGGCAATCTTGAACAAGCACTGGAACACATTCGTGAATTACGAAAACAGTATACGGAACAATCCGAACGCCTGTGGCTGATCGAAGTAAACCTGCTCCTGGAAAATGACAGCCCCCAAAAGGCCTTGAGTGCAGCCGACGCGGCACTTCAAAACCACCCGGACAATATTGAAATCCGCTACTCCCGGGCCATGCTGCTCGATGCCGAAGGCGAGCACGAAAAGGCCGAGCAGGATCTAAAGCGCATCCTTGAGGTGCAACCGAATAACGCCGTGGCACTGAATGCGCTGGGCTACATTCTGACGGTAAGAACCGAGCGGCTGGATGAAGCCCGTCAATACATTGAGAAGGCCCTGCAGCTTGACCCGGAGAACCCGGCCATTCTCGACAGCATGGGCTGGGTGCTCTATCAACAGGGTGACACCGAAAGCGCCCTGGATTATCTGGCCGAAGCCTGGTCCGCCTATCCCGACCCGGAAGTCGCGGCCCACTATGGCGAAGTACTCTGGGTAACCGGCAGCCGTGATCAGGCCCGAATCGTCTGGGAAGAAGCGCTGGACGAAAACCCCGACCATGACATTCTGCGCGAAACCATCAACCGGCTCACCAGCGCCGGGGGTGATGAATGACGGCCACAAAAATGCTGGCACTGGCGGCACTCGTGGCGATGCTTACTCTCGCCGGCTGCACCAGCATTCAGTTGCAGCCACTGCCAGAAGGAATGACCGACCAGCCACCAGCCAACTGGGAAGCACGTACCCGCAAAGTCAGCGAGTTCGATCACTGGGAGCTGTCCGGCAAAATGGCAGTCAGGCAACCCTCAGACAGCGCCACGGCCATTATCAATCGCTGGCAACAACAGGGCGACGACTACGAGCTGAACCTGTCCTCCTCCTTTCTCGGCATGGGCACAACATCCATCAAGGGCTCGCCCGGGTTTATTGAGCTGACACTCAGCAACGGAGATGTCTATCAGTCCTCCGATCCGGTCCGGCTGCTGGACGAGGCCACCGGCTGGGAGCTACCGGTCGAAAGCCTGGCATGGTGGCTACGCGGCCTGCCCGCACCAGATGGCGACCACCGGCTGCTGTTTAACCAGAACCAGCGTCTGGCCATTATCGAGCAAAATGGCTGGGAAATACGTTACGACCGCTGGCGCACGTTTGCCGACGACCTGCCGGAACTGCCAGCCCGCATCACCGCCCTGAAAGGCGAAAAGCGTGTACGCGTGGTTATCGCCCAATGGCGCCATAAGGACTGACTTTTGAACACCAGCATCACCCTGCCTGCTCCGGCCAAACTCAACCTTTTTCTGCACATCGTTGGCAAACGGCCCGACGGCTATCACGAGCTACAGACACTGTTCCAGTTTCTGGACTATAGCGACCAGATCACCTTTACCCTGACGCCGGAACAGCCAGGGGTTCGCCTGACTGCTCCGATCCCCGGTGTGGCGGATGAAGACAACCTGATCATCCGGGCCGCCAGAGCATTGGCCAGACAAGCCGGAAAGACTCTGCCCGGGGTAACCATCAGCATCAACAAACGGCTCCCCATGGGCGGTGGGCTGGGTGGCGGCAGCTCCAACGCCGCGACCACGCTGGTGGGCCTGAACCGGCTCTGGCAACTGAACCTGAGCGAAGACGAACTGGCCGGAATCGGCCTGACACTGGGCGCCGACGTGCCCGTGTTTGTGCGCGGGCGCGCCGCATTCGGCGAGGGCATCGGTGAAATACTGACCCCGGCAGAACCACCGGAAGACTGGTTCGTGGTACTCAAGCCGGACTGCGAAATAAACACCGGAAAGATTTTTTCACAGCAAGGGTTGACAAGAGACACTCCGAAAACCACAATACGCCCCGCTTTTGAGGGAGACGCCTCGAGGTACCGAAACGACTGTGAGGATATAGTTCGAGAACTCTATCCGGAGGTTCGCCAAAGCCTTGATTGGCTTTCACAATTCGGACCTGCAAGATTAACCGGAACCGGGGCTTGCATTTTTGGACGTTTCCCGACAGAATCCGCAGCGCGGATCATCTGGGAAAGCAAACCCTCCGGCATCACGGGGTTCGTAGCTAAAGGGGTGAACTATTCACCACTACACCAAAAGCTGACAGAGCTGACATGATGCCAAAGAAGCACGATACTGGGGTGTCGCCAAGTGGTAAGGCAACGGGTTTTGATCCCGTCATGCGCAGGTTCGAGTCCTGCCACCCCAGCCACCTTTCTTCGAGTTCTTCTGAATCCAACGCCGATACCGAGAAGGATACAGACGTGTCCAAATTGATGATCTTCGCGGGCAATGCCAATCCGGAACTTGCTCAGGATATTGCCAAGAAACTTCATATTCCCATGGGTCAGGCCACCGTTGGCCGGTTCAGTGATGGCGAAACCACCGTCGAAATTGACGAAAACGTTCGCGGTCACGATGTATTTATTATCCAGCCGACCTGCTACCCGACCAACGACAACCTGATGGAACTGATCGTGATGGCCGACGCCCTGCGCCGCGCCTCCGCCACACGCATCACGGCAGTTATCCCCTATTACGGTTATGCCCGCCAGGATCGCCGCGTGCGTTCTACCCGGGTGGCAATCAGCGCCAAAGTAGTTGCAGACATGATCTCCAGCATCGGCGTGGATCGTGTACTGACCGTTGATTTGCACGCAGACCAGATTCAGGGCTTCTTCGACATCCCGGTGGACAATATTTACGCTACCCCGGTTCTGCTCGAAGACATCGAACGCCAGCGTTTTGACAACTTTGTTGTGGTCTCGCCAGACGTAGGCGGTGTGGTTCGCGCACGGGCCGTGGCCAAGCGCCTGGACGATGCCGATCTTGCCATTATCGACAAACGACGCCCCAAGGCCAACGTCTCTCAGGTGATGCACATCATCGGTGATGTCCGAGACAAAACCTGCATCCTGGTGGACGACATCGTCGACACGGCCGGCACCCTTTGCAAAGCAGCCAACGCTCTTAAAGAGCATGGCGCCGCCCGCGTTGTGGCTTACATCACCCACCCGGTACTGTCGGGACCGGCGATCGAGAACATCAGCAACTCCCAACTGGATGAGCTGGTAGTCTGTGACACGATCCCGCTGGGTGACAAAGCCAGAAACTGTGATAAGATCCGCCCCCTCAGCATGGCCGGACTGCTCGCCGAATCTATTCGTCGCGTGAGCAACGAAGAGTCGATCAGCGCCATGTTTGAGAACGTCTGAGCCGGCAAAAACCATAACTCTCAGACACACAAGCAGTTTTCGAGTCGGGAGCCCAGCAGGGCTCCCGACTGTTTTAGTCGGTCGGAAAAATCCGGCCTTTTTAAGTAACTCATCTGTGCCGATGCCTGGTCGCGGGCCGTTCAGATGAAACGTGAGGTAATAACCATGTCTCAGGAATTCGTAATTGAAGCATTTCCTCGTGACGACCAGGGGAAGGGTGCGAGCCGCCGCCTGCGTCGCGAGGAGCGTAAAATCCCGGCCATCATTTATGGCGGCGGAAAAGACGCTACTCCGGTCTCTATCTGGCACAACGAGCTGAAAAAGGCTCTGGAGAACGAGGCCTTCTTCTCACACGTTCTGACCATCGAACTGGAAGGCAAAAAAGAGAGCGTGATCCTGAAGGATCTGCAGCGTCACCCCTACAAGCTGCTACTGACCCACGCCGACTTCCTGCGCGTTGACAAGGATCACGAGATCCACGTTAACGTACCGCTGCACTTCCTGAACGAAGATTCTGCACCGGCTATCAAGCTTCATGGCGGCGTTGCACAGCACCAGATCAACGAAGTGGAAGTGATCTGCCTGCCACAGAACCTGCCGGAGTTCATCGAAGTCGACATGGCCGAAGTGGAAATGGATCAGGTTATTCACCTGAGCGATCTGAAGCTGGGCAAAGGCGTTCGTATCGCAGCGTTGCTGCAGGGCGAAGACCACGACCTGCCAGTTGTTGCCATCCACAAGCCGCGCGCTGCCAAGACCGATGATACCGGTGAAGGCGAAGACGGCGAAGCGGGTGAAGCAGGCGAAAACAAGGAGTAACACTCCTGTATTGAAGAGGGCAACGGCAGATGGCACAGGATATTGTCATGATAGTCGGCCTGGGCAATCCAGGCCCCGACTACGAGAATACCCGCCACAACGCCGGTGCCCTATTCGTCGAAGCGCTGGCCCGCGAAGCGGGTCAGACGCTACGCCCCGACAAGAAATACCACGGGCTTTATGCTCGCATTAACTGGCAGGGCCTGGACCTGCACCTGCTCAACCCCACAACGTTCATGAACCGCAGCGGCCTTGCCGTAAAAGCCCTGGCGGACTTCTTCAAAATTTCTCCCGAACAGATTCTGGTCGCTCACGACGAGCTCGACCTGCCTCCGGGCACCGCCAAACTGAAAAAAGCCGGCGGCCACGGTGGCCATAACGGCCTTCGGGACACCATTACCCACCTGGGCACCAACAGCTTTCAACGCCTGCGCATTGGCATTGGTCACCCCGGCGACAGCCGCAAGGTTACCGGTTATGTTCTCGGCCGCCTGGGCAAAAAGGAAACCGAAGAACTCAACGCAGTTTTTGACGAGATCACCCGGGTATTGCCAGACGCAGCCAACGGCAAGCTGGCAGCGGCCATGAACCGGCTGCACAGCTTCAAGCCCACCGCTTGAGCATCACGGTCCACCCTACTCGCACCTGTACCGTTACACCGGTATAATCCGCGCAAATTTTTCAGTTCCAGCAGAGGCATTCCATGGGATTTAACTGCGGCATTGTCGGCCTTCCCAACGTCGGCAAATCTACCCTTTTCAACGCATTGACCAAATCCGGCATCGGCGCGGAAAACTTCCCGTTCTGCACCATCGAGCCCAACGCCGGCGTGGTGCCCATGCCAGACCCACGCCTCGACAAACTGGCCGAGATTGTTAAACCGCAAAAAACGGTTCCCACCGCCATGGAATTTGTCGACATCGCGGGCCTGGTGGAAGGCGCCTCCAAGGGTGAAGGCCTGGGCAACCAGTTCCTGGCCAACATTCGCCAGACCGACGCCATCGCTCACGTGGTTCGCTGTTTTGACGACGGCAACGTGATTCACGTCTCGAACGAGGTCAACCCGACCTCTGACATCGAAGTGATTAACACAGAGCTGGCTCTGGCAGACCTGGACACCGTAGAAAAAGCCATTAAACGGGTACAACGCGTAGCCAAGAGCGGAGACAAGGAAGCCAAGGCCCAACTGGCCATGTTCGAGCAACTGTTGCCGGTACTGAACGAAGGCAAACCAGTGCGCAGCATGGGCCTGGACAACGACCAGATGGCCCTTATCCGCGAGCTGTGCCTGCTAACCGTCAAGCCCACCATGTACATCGCCAACGTTAACGAAGATGGCTTCGAGAACAACCCGTATCTGGACGAAGTCAAAGCCATTGCTGCGGAAGAAGACGCCGTGGTTGTACCCATCTGCAACAAGCTGGAAGCGGAAATCTCCGAGCTGGAAGAGGATGAAAAATCCATGTTCCTCGACGAGATGGGCATGGAAGAGCCCGGCCTGGACCGCGTCATCCGTGCCGGCTACAACCTGCTGGGCCTGCAGACCTACTTCACCGCCGGGGTAAAGGAAGTGCGGGCCTGGACCGTTCGCATTGGCGCCACTGCCCCGCAGGCCGCCGCAGTGATCCACACCGATTTCGAGCGAGGCTTCATTCGTGCCGAAGTCGTTGCCTACGAGGATTTCGTTGAATACAACGGCGAACAGGGCGCCAAAGATGCCGGCAAGTGGCGTCTGGAAGGCAAGGAATACATCGTTAAAGACGGCGACATTATTCACTTCCGCTTCAACGTTTAATTTTTTCGGTAAAATTCGGGCCCGAGCCTTGACAGTTTGAGCCTGAATAACGAAAATACGCGCCTCGTTTGGGGTGCACCCAAAACGAAATGGCAAGGTAGCTCAGTTGGTTAGAGCACAGCACTCATAATGCTGGGGTCGGCGGTTCGACTCCGCCCCTTGCTACCAGTATTCTGAAAAGCCCGGCTCGAAAGAGCCGGGCTTTTTTGTTTGTGCCACCAGGAAAGATGCCATGTCTGAAACTATCGTCTCCGGTCTGTCTATTGATCGCCTGAGTCGCCTTCACCGACACCTTGAGGAGAATTACATCCAGCCCGGGAAGATCCCCGGGGCGGTTACGCTGGTGGCTCGTCACGGCAAAGTGGTCTGGACCAACGCTCAGGGAATGATGGATGTCGAGCGTGGTCGCCCCATGCAGCGGGATACCGTGTTCCGCATCTATTCCATGACCAAGCCGATTACAGCCATCGCTATGATGCAGCTGTATGAACAGGGTAGATTCCTGCTCAATGACCCGGTGCACAAATACATCCCGAGCTGGAGAAACCTGCGGGTGTTCAAAAGTGGCCATTACCCGGATTTCGAAACCGAACCGGCGACCACCACCATGACCATCCGTGACTTGTTTACCCACACCTCCGGACTGACCTACGGCTTTACCGAACGCACACCGGTGGACGCGGCCTACCGCAAACTGAAGCTGGACGGTAGCCCTATTCTTACACTGGAAAAGCTGGTGGAGCGGTTGGCGGAACTACCATTGGAATTTTCGCCTGGTACCGGCTGGAACTACTCGGCCTCTACCGATGTGCTTGGTTACCTGGTTGAGCAGCTCTCGGGACAGTCGTTGGACGAGTACTTCCGCCAACATATTTTTGAGCCCCTGGGCATGGACGACACTGGCTTTCATGTAAGAGAAGACCAACAAGACCGCTTTGGCGCCTGCTATCTTTACCAGCCCGGCGACACCATGAAACTCCAGGACGATCCGCAACGTTCCCGCTACCTCAAACCACCTCGGTTTTTGTCCGGTGGCGGCGGGCTGGTGTCCACTGTGGACGACTATCACCGCCTCGCCCAGGCCCTCTGCCAGGGTGGCGAATACCAGGGCGCGCGCATCATCGGTCGCAAGACCCTGGAATTCATGCGCCTCAATCATCTGCCAGGCAACCAGGATCTGCCGGCTTTGTCGGTGGGCGGTTTCAGTGAAACGCCGTATCAGGGCCATGGCTTCGGGCTGGGCTTCTCCGTACGCACCGACATTGCCCGCTCGCAGACCATCGGCTCGGAAGGCGAATTTGGCTGGGGCGGCCTGGCCAGCACCAGCTTTTTCGTTGACCCGCAAGAAGACATGGTGGTCATCTTCATGACTCAACTGATGCCATCGTCTTCCTACCCACTTCGGCAGGAGTTACGGGCATTGGCCTACGGAGCACTGAACTGAAAAAGCCCGCCGGTGGCGGGCTTTAAAATAGTGCTCCGGGGAAATCAATCGCCCCAGAAATTCCACCACGCCCTGGACTTTTCCTGCTTTTGGGCCTGGCCTTGCTCACTCCCCTTATTGGCCGGGTCAGCCTTCCGGTTCTGATTGGCAGCATCAGCGTTTGCCTCTCCCTGCTCACGCATGCGCTCCTGCTGTTCCTGCGCACGCTCACGAGCCTGCTCATCCTGAACCTGCTGCATTTCACGCATTCGTTCAGCCTGGTCTTTTTCCTGCTCTGCACGATCCTGAGCTTGCTCGCGAGCCCGTTCAGCTTCATCTCTACCGAGTTCTTCCATGTCTTTGTTACGCTCGCGGGCGCTCTCAGCCTCATCATTCAGCCGTTCACGCTCCCTTTCCTCCTGCTTTTCAGCACGCATCCCGGCGGCCTTCTGCTGCCCTTTATTTCGGGCCTCTTCTGCCCGGCCTTGCCCTTGCTGCTTAGCGCTCTCTGCGCGCTGGCCATTTTCACTACCTGACTGCGCGAGAACAGGCGATGAAGCCAGACTGCCGGCGAGCAAAATACCAGAAGCGACAACCGCAGACTGAATTGCTGTCAATTTCATGATGCGTACCTTCTATGGGTGAAAATAAAACCTGAACAAAATGCACTATATGAAGATATCACTTTTAATACTGTGCGAGGGTCCCGATAGCTGTGGCATACTTGGTAGTTCTACTTATTACCTGATCACACTAGCAAGGATTGTTGAAATGAAAGCGGAAACCCTCGCGCTGCACGCCGGCTTCAAGAGCGACCCGACCACAAAGGCCGCCACCACCCCGATCTACCAGACCACGTCCTACACGTTTGACGATACCCAACATGGTGCCGACCTGTTTGACCTGAAGGTTCAGGGCAACATCTATACCCGCATCATGAACCCCACCAACAGCGTTCTGGAAGAGCGCATGGCGGCGCTGGAAGGTGGTGTCGGTGCACTGGCTGTGGCATCTGGCATGGCCGCAATCACCTATGCCCTGCAGACCATCTGCAAAGTAGGCAACAACATTGTCAGCACCAGCCAGCTGTACGGCGGCACCTACAACCTGTTCGCCCATTCCCTGCCCAATCAGGGCATTGAGTGCCGCATGGTTCGCCATGACGATTTCGATGCCATCGAAAAAGCCATCGACGACCAGACCCGCGTCCTGTTCTGCGAATCCATCGGCAATCCGGCCGGCAACGTTGTCGACATCCAGAAATGGGCAGAGATTGCGCACAAACACGGCATTCCGCTGATGGTTGATAACACCGTGGCCACGCCCTTCCTCTGCCGCCCGTTCGAACATGGCGCCGATATCGTGGTGCACTCGCTCACCAAATATATTGGTGGCCACGGCACCACGGTTGCCGGCGTAGTGGTGGATTCCGGCAAATTTGACTGGAAAGCCAGTGCCGACAAATTCCCCATGCTCAACGAGCCTGACCCCTCCTATCACGGCGTGGTTTACACCGAAGCCCTGGGCGAAGCCGCCTTTATTGGCCGCTGCCGTGTTGTGCCACTGCGTAACACCGGCGCGGCTCTGTCGCCATTCAACTCGTTCCTGATCATGCAGGGGCTGGAAACCCTGGCGCTGCGTATGGAGCGCCATTGCGAGAACACTGAAAAAGTTGCGCAATACCTTCAGGACCACCCGGCCGTTGAGTGGGTAAACTACGCCACTCTGGCAGACAGCCCCTACAAAGCCACCTGCGAAAAAATCTGTGGCGGCAAGGCTTCCGGCATTCTGAGCTTCGGCATCAAGGGCGGCCGTGATGCGGGTGCAAAATTCATCGATGCCCTGGACATGATCCTGCGCCTGGTCAACATCGGTGACGCAAAATCCCTGGCCTGTCACCCGGCCACCACCACCCATCGTCAACTTGATGAAGAAGAACTCAAGAGCGCTGGCGTGAGTTCAGACCTGGTGCGCCTGTCAATCGGCATTGAACACGTGGACGATATCATTGCCGACATCACCCAGGCCCTGGACAAGTCCCAGGCCTGATTCTTGCTCTAACCCAATACCGCCGGGCACGACCGATGTCGTGCCCGGCACACACAGTGTTTCTCCCTACCCGCCTTGTATCTGCAACGCTCGGAGATTATTCTTTAAAGCTCTTCATGCTTTAATCCGAGAGTTTCTGGCCGATGAGCGAAAGCGCAGATACCCGCATTACCAGTGGTTCCAAGTTCCGTAACGAGCACGGCTTTTCCGCCATCAAGGACGGCGTCAAGCAAAAAGGCAACACGGAAGACAAACCTCTGGAGCGAAAGCCGAAGTGGCTACGGGCGCGCATGCCCGGCGGCGAACGCTACGACGCCGTGCGCCAGAACGTCAGTGATCACCGCCTGAGCACCGTTTGCCAGGAATCCCATTGCCCCAACATTGGCGAATGCTGGACCGCCGGCACCGCCACCATCATGGTGATGGGTTCGGTGTGTACCCGTGCCTGCAAATTCTGCGCAGTAGATACCGGCAACCCCAAAGGCTGGCTGGACCACGAAGAACCGGAGAATACCGCCAAGTCGGTGGAACTCATGGGCCTGCGTTACATCGTACTGACCTCGGTGGACCGGGATGATCTGGACGATTTCGGTGCCGGCCATTACGCCGCCTGTGTTTCCGCCATCAAGCAGCGCACCCCGGAAGTGGCGGTGGAAGCGCTGACCCCGGATTTCGATGCCGTGATGCCGCTGGTGGAACAGGTGGTGGATTCAGGCCTGGACGTGTTCGCCCAGAACGTGGAAACCGTCGAACGCCTGACCCGTCGCGTACGCGATCCCCGCGCCGGTTACCAGAAAACCCTGGACGTGCTGGCCCACGCCAAGAAGCACCGGCCGGACGTGCTCACCAAGACCAGTCTGATGCTGGGCCTGGGAGAAACCGAAGAAGAAGTTCTGAAAACCATGGACGATCTGCGCGCCATCGGCGTGGATATCCTCACTCTGGGCCAGTACCTGCGCCCTACTCCGAATCACCTCCCGGTCGAACGCTACGTCACGCCGGAGGAATTCAACCGCTTCCGCGACATCGGTCTGGAGAAAGGCTTCATGGAAGTCCCCTCCGGCCCCATGGTGCGCTCCAGTTACCGGGCTGATAAGGTCTTTGATAAAAACAATCTCGGTCTGGCCGTGCCGGAGGTTCCTGAACCTTCCAATGCCATGCAGATCCCGGTCAAGGCCATAGAATAAGGCGAATAAATGCTGTCCCTGCTGCGTAATATCCGGCTGAAGCACAAATTCTGGTTGCTGAATATTGTCGTCTTCGCCGTGCTTTGCCTGCTCGCACTCTATGCCATGCAGGTCATTGCCGGGCGCACCGGTGAATCGCTGGCCGTGGTATTTGCCGACACAGCACCGGGTTTCGCCATTGTGGTTGCCCTGCTCATGGGCCTGGAAATGGCCGGGTCGCAATTGCTGATCTCTTTCATCGAACGCCATATCAACCGCCTGAAAGACACCATGGTATCGGTGCAATCCAGCGGCAACCTGAGCCATCGGGCCAACGTCGATTCCTCGGATGAAATCGGCGAAATGGCCGAAGCTTTCAACGCTATGCAGGACCGGACTGTCGATGTTGTCAAAAGCATGAAGGCAGCCACGGAGCGTCTTCATCAGGAAGTCCAGGCTCTGACCGAAGCCGCCGAGGCGCGCCGGGACGACCTCGCCCGCCAGCAAAGTGACGCAGACCGTTCCGCGGAAGTGATCGAGACCATGCTGCAAAGCTTTGTTGGCATTGCTGAACAGGCCGGCATTGCCAACACCCTCTCACACGAAGCTCGCGACACCGCGATATCCGGCGGAGAGCGGGTCAGCCAGAGCGCAAACAGCATCCGCCACCTGGCAGAGGTGGTACGCAGCTCCGCCAGCAGCGTGGAATCTCTGGCCGAAAACAGCCACGAAATCGGTCATGCCATTACCGAGATTCAGGGCATTGCCGAACAGACCAACCTGCTGGCACTGAACGCCGCCATTGAAGCCGCACGCGCCGGCGAACAGGGCCGTGGCTTTGCCGTGGTGGCCGATGAAGTCCGTAGCCTGGCCCGCCGGGTACAGGATTCTACCGACCAGATCCGGACCACACTGGACCGCCTGCTGGCCGCCATGAACCGCGCCGTTGAACAGATGACCGGCAGCTCTGAAGATGCCAACCGCTGCGTTGAAGAATCGGAAGAGGGCCGGAAGGCCCTGGAAGCAATCAATGAGGTGGTCAACCGCATCAACAGTACCAACCAGGAAATTGCCAACCTGTCTTCCGAGCAGACTTCCGGCACCGACGAAGTTCTGGCCAATGTTCACGGCATCCGCGAAACCACCCAGAGCATGGTGACTGAGCTGGCGCAGAGCGCCGAAATGGCCAGACGCCTGAAACAATTAATCGAATCCCTGGAAAACGCGTCGTCAAAGGTCACAGTTCACTGAGGTTTGTGGCAAACTCTCCGCCTTGATCCACCAGCAGAGAGTGACTCATGGACCGCCTTGGTGCCTTTTACGACCGTTTCATACTTGCCCACCCGGCCCTTGTACTGGTTGCCTTCGGCTTGCTTCTGGCCGCTACTGCTCTGGGCTTCAGCCAGTTCCGGCTGGACGCCTCCGCTGAATCGCTGGTGTTGGAGAACGATCGCTCCCTTGAGGAATACCGGCAGGTAAACCGCACATTTACCACGTCTGATGATTTCCTGGTGGTTACCTACACACCAGACAACGAGCTGTTCACGGAATCCGGACTGGCCCGCCTAGCCGCGCTGCGCGATGAGCTGGCGAACGTTGAAGCGGTCGGCTCCACCAACAGCATTCTCAGCGTCCCCCTGCTGCACAGCCCCGACCTCACACTCGATACCGTCGACAGTGAAATCAAAACCATCGACGAACACGATGTGCCCCCCGAGACCGCCCGGAAGGCGCTGCTCAACAGCCCCATGTATCCGAATCTGCTGATCAGTGAGGATGCCGGCACCACGGCTATTCAGGTCAACCTGCCGACCCCGGAGAAGTATTTCGAGTTACTGAACCAGCGGGATGCGTTGCGCGAGACCGTCAATGCCGGCAACGCAAGCGAACAGGAACAGCAGGAACTGGAAGCGGTCAGTGAAGAATTCATCCGCTTCACCGAGACCCTGGGCGAGGAGCGGGATGCCACTATCGGACAGGTGCGCGCCATTCTCGATGACTACCGGGACCAGGCCACCATTCATCTGGGAGGCGTACCGATGATCGTCGCGGACATGATCCGCTTTATCGAAAATGACCTGTCTACCTTTGGCCTGGGTGTTCTGGCCTTCCTGCTTCTGACCCTTGCCGTTATCTTCCGACAATGGCGCTGGGTGCTGGTGCCTCTGCTTTGCTGCGGGGCGACCGTCTGGCTGATGGTGGGCTTTCTGGGCTGGGCACAGTGGCCAGTAACAGTGATCTCATCGAACTTTATTTCTCTGCTGCTGATCATGACCCTGTCGCTCACCATTCACCTGATCGTGCGCTACCGGGAATTCCAGCATGACGAACCCGAGGCCGCGCCAAAAGATATTCTGCGCCGCACGTTGCTGGCCATGATCAAACCCTGCTTTTACATGGCCATCACCACCATTGTCGCTTTTGGGTCGCTGACCTTCAGCGGCATCCGCCCGGTTATCGATTTCGGCTGGATGATGACCATCGGGCTGGCTGTCGCCTTCCTGATCACCTTCCTGATTTTTCCGGCCTTGCTGCGGCTGCTGCCACCCCCCGTGGATAAGCGGGTAACCTCTGATCGTGTACCGTTCACGGACGCTTTTGCACGTTTCACCGAACGTTTCGGCGGCACGGTGCTGGTGGGTTCCGGCGTGCTCGCAGTGCTCTGCGTGGTTGGCCTGAGTCGCCTCACGGTAGAGAACAGCTTTATTGATTACTTTAAATCCGATACCGAAATTCATCAGGGCATGATCACCATTGATGATCGCCTCGGCGGCACCACGCCACTGGACGTGGTGATCACTGACAAGCCTGCCCCGGAAGGCGCCGGCAGCGACCCCTTCGCCAGCGACTGTGACCCGTTTATAGAAGATTGTGGCGATGAGGAATATCGCGACACCTGGTACACCTACCAGAAAATGCAGCAGCTCGAGCAGGTGCACGACTATCTGGACAGCCTGCCGGAGACCGGCAAGGTGCTTTCCATCAGCACAACGCTGGATCTGCTCGCCCAGGTGAACGGCGGCGAGGCACTGGATGCCCTGGAACTGGCCTTCGTACCGGCAGCGGTACCGGACGACCTGAAAGACATTCTTCTGACACCCTATATTGCGGAAGACGAGGACAAGGCCCGGTTCAGCATCCGCATTCTGGAAACCATGCCCGACCTGCGGCGGCAGGAGTTGCTGGACCGCATCCGCAACCATCTGACCACTGAACTGGGTTACGACGAAGACCGCGTCCAGCTGTCGGGTATGACGGTGATGTACAACAACATGCTGCAAAGCCTGTTCGACTCGCAGATAAAGACCATAGGTGTGGTTTTCGGTGCCATTCTGGTGATGTTTCTGATCCTTTTCCGCTCGGTAAAGCTGGCGTTGATCGGCATGGCGCCGAACCTGATTGCCGCCGGCTCAGTCCTCGGCCTGATGGGCTGGCTGGGCATTCCGCTGGACATGATGACCATTACCGTAGCGGCCATCACCGTAGGCATTGCAGTGGACGACACCATTCACTACACCCACCGTTTCAAAACCGAGTTCGTCAAAGACGGCGATTACCTCGCGACTATGCACCGCTGCCACCGTAGCATTGGCCAGGCTATGTTCTTTACCTCCCTGACCATTATTACCGGGTTCTCGATTCTCGCCCTGTCGAACTTTATTCCGACCATCTACTTTGGTCTGTTCACCGGCTTTGCCATGTTTATGGCGCTGGTAGGCGCTCTGACGCTGCTGCCGCGACTTATCGTTCTTATCAGGCCTTGGGGCACCCCCTAAGAAAAACCCCGCCAGAGCGTCGCTCAGGCGGGGTTTTCTGGACAGGCCGAATAAAGGAAGTCAGTCGTTTACTGACCCATGCCCTGGCCCTGGCCTTGACCCTGTTGCTGCATCATCTGACGCTGCTGCTGCATCTGCTGCTGCATTTGCTTCATTCGGCGGTCCAGCTCATCACGTTGCTCATCGGTAAATACCGCGTCTACTTTAGCCTGCATCAGTGCAGACAAACCGGCAATCTCACCGGTCACTTCACCGAGCTCGTCGGCTTTTTCACGGATGGCGCCTTCGTCATAGTCTTGCTTGATTTCACCCTGAAGCTCACTCTGCAGCGATTGTGCGGTCTGGCGCAATTCCGAGATCTCACCCTGCATTTCCTCCATGATAGAACGGATCTCGGTCTGCTGGTCGTCAGAAAGCCCTACCATCTGAGCCAACTGGGAGACCTGATCCCGCTGACCGCCAGCCTGCTGCTGAGCAAAAGCAGTCGTGGAAAGACTCAGAGCAACCAGCGCCGAACCGATGATCTTCAAAAATTTCATAAACTTCTCCGTTAATCGAGTGCCGGTAGCCGTGCCACCGTGTATTGGTTTCATATTTCAGAGCCCACACCCTAAAACATTACGGAACCGGATTTCATCCCGGTGGCCCGCTCCTGACGGCATGTATCGGCCGTTTTTCGCATCGGGCCCGCGGCACACGCGGCCTCCATTAAATGTGAAAATTTAGTCATTCCCCGGCATAATGGCGCCTTTGACCAACGAGCGGAGCACTATCATGGCTATTAACTGGTTTCCCGGGCATATGCACAAGGCCCGCAAGGAGATCAAAAAAGTCATGCCTCAGATGGATCTGATCATCGAGGTTGTGGACGCCCGGATTCCCTTCAGCAGTGAAAATCCGCTGGTGCCCTCGCTGCGCGGCGACACACCGATCATCAAGGTGTTGAACAAGCGCGACCTGGCTGACCCGGAGATTACCGCACAATGGCTGGAATGGCTGGAACAGGAACGGGGCGTACGTGCCCTGACTCTGACCCACAACCAGCGCCGGGAAGCACTCGACATCCTGAAACTGGCCCAGGAGCTGACCCCGGACCATGATCGCCAGAAGAGCGCTCTACGGGTGATGATTCTGGGCATCCCCAACGTGGGCAAGTCCACCCTGATCAACACCCTCGCCGGCCGGCCAGTCGCCAAAACCGGCAATGAACCCGCCGTTACCCGCGCCCAGCAGGCCATCAAACTGCCGGACAATATTCTGTTGTACGATACTCCAGGGTTTCTTTGGCCGAAACTGTCGCCTGAAGCCTGTGGTTATCGGCTGGCTATTACCGGTGCCATCCGCAGCGCCGTACTCGATTTCGAAGATGTAGCCCTGTTTGAAGCCGATTATCTGGTCGACACCTACCCGGAACTGGCAATGGCACGATACGACCTGAACGAAAAACCCCGGGATGGCCTGGCGTTGATGGATGCCATAGCCGTCAGGCGCCGGTTCCTCGGTCGCGGCGGCGTACCCGATCTGCACAAGGTTTCAGAAGTACTGATCAACGAGTTCCGCAGCGGCACCCTCGGACGTATATCTCTGGAAACGCCCGCCATGGTGGAACAAGAACTTAAAGAAGTTCTAGATACTTGATCTCGGTCAAAGTAAGAGGGATGATGAGGAGACGATATTTCGCTTTCAGTAAATGTGGACGCTCCAGACCGCCCGCCGGTTTGCAGTGATATGGATCAACCCGGATGGTTCATCAAATATGGCCCAGGCAATTCGACTCCAGCAAGCATCCCCCCTCAAAGCCGCATGCAACCAATGCAGCCTTAGCAATCTGTGTCTCCCACTGGCAATCGAGGAAAACGACCTTGATAGCCTGGAGGATATTGTTCAGCAGGGTAGGATCTATAACCGGGGTGAGCATGTTTTCGATCAGAGCACACCGGTCCGGTCATGTTTTGCGGTGAAAAGCGGCTCGATCAAAACGTCGATCATTACCGAAGGCGGAGAAGAGCAGGTCACCGGGTTCTTCATGCCCGGAGAACTGGTCGGGCTCGACAGCATGAGCAGCGAGACTTACGCCTGTACCGCCAGAGCACTGGAACGCACCAGCGTGTGTGAGTTCCCGGTCGACAAGCTGGAAGAATTGACCGGCAAGCTTCCTGAGCTTCAGCATCATATGTATCGCATGATGAGCCAGGAGATCCAGAACAGCCATCAACTGGCCATGCTCTTGAGTAAGAACACCGCGGAAGAGCGAATTGCGGCTCTGCTGCTGTCTCTGTCCAGCCGATTCCGCCGCCGACGCATGTCACCGACCAACTTCAGCCTGCCCATGGCCCGTAACGACATCGCCAACTTCCTGGGCCTGGCGGTAGAGACCGTGAGCCGGGTGTTCACCCGCTTCCAGAACCAGGGCATCATTCGCGCTCGCGGGCGAGAAGTCGAACTGCTGGATGTTGATGCGCTGCAGCTCGTTACCCGGGATTTCGCCCGCCAGGGTCAGTAATTCCGCTGCCCGGCTTTTACCGATTCCACCTCTTCAGATAGCCAATTCCGCCATGGCAGCTGCTTGATTCCGAACGTGTTCTTGATCTTACTGCAGGCCATGGTGGCATTTACCGGCTCTCTGTGCCCCCAGTCCGGCAACTCGTCTACCACCCGGATATTCTGCGGAATACCGGGCATACCGACAATTGTCAGGCCCAGCTCATAAAGATTGATTTCTTCTGCGCCGGCGTATTGGTAAGTGCCCCAGACTTCAGCGCCGCAATCAAGCTGCAGGATAATCGCTGTCATCACCCTGGCCAGATCAGAGACGGCAACCGGCTGCCCCCGGCAGCGCCCGGGCAAAGCCAGAGAACCCTTACTCAATGCGCAGTCATGTAACTTGCGAACGACCCGGGCCAGGCTCCAGCCTGTTCGCAGAAGAATGTGCCGGGGCAACACTGTTCGCAGAGCCTGCTCACACTCCCACTGCCAGCGACCCAGTTCGTTGACGGGCTGGCCGGGGTTCGAGGAAATATAGGCACCCTGCTTGCGCCCATCAAACACATAGCATGAAGACAGCTGCAGCAGTGCCATACGATGCTCACGGGCATGCTCAGCCAGCGCCAGCGGCAACGCGAAAGCTGCCTGGTGGGCTGTCTCCCGGTCTTGCTCGGCCTGCTCCGGGTCATCCAGCCAGAGGGCATTGACGATCAGATCGGTATCTTCCGGGATCCAGTTGTCGAGTGCCCCCAGATTGGCCTTGGAAGGATCGCTGACCAGCAAGGGGCTGACCTGCAGATGCGTTTGCCGCAGCCGCTCCAGCAGTAGCTTGCCCAATGGTCGGTAATCGTGAACAACTAATACATGCACGCCGAAACAATGCCTCTAGAGTAGTGGTGAAATGCAGCTTACTGGTAGATTCTCGGCACGCGAGCCGTGACGCCCGTCAGCAATTCATAGCCGATAGTACCGGCACAGCTGGCCACTTCGTCAACGCTGACGGTGTTGCCCCAGAGCTCCACTCTGTCGCCTTCCCGGGCCTGCGGTGCTCCTGAAAGATCTACCGCCAGCATATCCATGGAAACCCGCCCCAACAACCGGATACGCTGACCGTTAATGGCGGCCGGAGTACCTGTACCTGCGTGGCGGGGATAACCATCGCCGTAGCCTATCGCCACCATGCCCATCCGGGTGTCCCGGGGGGCTGTCCAGCTGGCACCATAACCCACGGACTCCCCTGCCCTTACCGTACGGGTGGCAATCAGTGGCGCTTCCAGGGTCATGGCTGGCTTCAGCCCGAGCTGCGGTCCGGTTTTACCGTTAACCGACGAGCCGCCATAGAGCATGATTCCAGGCCGACTCCACTGGTACAGCGGCTGTCCCGGCAGGAAGTGAGCAGCAGAATTTCCGACACTACGCATTAACGATGGCCAGGACGCCGTCGCCTGATCGAAACACCGGGTCTGGAGAGTCGTCATGTCGCTGTCCGGGTCGTCAGCACAGGCGAAGTGGGTAACAAATCCAAGCAGTTGGGCACGACAGCCGGCAGCTTCGAGACGGGCCATTACGCCGGGCAGGTCTTCGGGGCGAAATCCGAGCCGGTTCATGCCGGTATTTACCTTCAGCCAGAACTCAGGGGCATTCGCCGATCCCAGCCACTCCAGCTGAACCGGGCTGTGGAGCACCGGCTCGAAATTCAGGCGGGCACAATGGGAGAGATCGTTCTGTTCGTGCACGCCTTGCAGCAGCACCACGGGTTGCGACAGCCCAGCCCTGCGTATCGCATCGGCTTCTTCAATGCAGGCCACGGCATAGCGTCCGGCCTCGGAATCAAGCGCTCGTGCTATCGCCTGTATGCCATGTCCGTACCCGTCGGCCTTTACCACCGCCATGGCATGGGCATCGCCTGCCAGCGAGCAGGCCAGGCGGTAGTTATGGCGAATCGCCTCAAGATCAATTCTGGCAAGGGTCGGACGAGGCATCAGTAGTCTCCGGCATAATCGCCGTAGTCACCATGGGCAAGGTCTTCAAACTTGGTGTACTTGCCAATAAAGGCCAGCCGGGTGGTACCAATCGGACCGTTACGCTGCTTTCCGATGATGATCTCGGCGATGCCCTTGTCCGGGGTATCTTCGTTGTACACTTCGTCCCGGTAAACAAAGGTGATCACGTCTGCGTCCTGCTCGATCGCACCGGATTCCCGCAAGTCCGAGTTTACCGGGCGCTTGTTGGGTCGCTGCTCCAGGCTCCGGTTCAGCTGAGACAAGGCCACCACCGGGCAGTTGAGTTCTTTGGCCAGACCCTTTAGGGATCGTGAAATTTCCGAGATCTCTGCTGTTCTGCCTTCGGTGTTGCCCGGCACCCGCATCAATTGCAGGTAATCCACCATGATCAGCCCCAGCTTGCCATCGTTTTCGCGAGCCACACGCCGGGCTCTGGAACGCATCTCGGTGGGACTCAGGCCGGGCGTGTCATCGATATACAGTGGCTTGTCCTTAAGCAGGCTGACCGCAGACGTCAGCCTCGGCCAGTCATCTTCTTCCAGGTTACCGCTTCTGACCTTGGTCTGGTCAATACGGCCCAATGAAGACAGCATTCGCATCGCTAGAGCATCGGCCGGCATCTCCATACTGAACACCAGTATCGGCACACCGGTTGTAATCAGTGCGTTCTCGACAATATTCATGGCAAAGGTGGTTTTACCCATGGAGGGGCGCCCCGCCACAATGATCAGATCCGCCGGCTGCATGCCCGAAGTCTGCTCATCCAGATCTTTAAAACCTGTGGTCAGGCCCGTGGTGCGTTCGCCAGACTCAAACAGCTCCTCAATACGGGTCAGTGCAGTGGCCAGAATCGGATTGATACCTTTAGGACCTGAACCTTCTTTGGATCGCGATTCGGCGATCCTGAAAACACTACGCTCGGCTTCATCCAGCAGCTCACTGCTTTTTCGACCCTGCGGGTTAAAGGCAGAGTCAGAAATCTTGCCAGAAACCTCCACCAACTGACGCAAGATAGAGCGTTCTTTAACGATGTCGGCATAGGCCCGGATATTGGCAGCCCCCGGCGTTTTTTCCGCCAGTTCTGCCAGATAGGCAAGGCCGCCCGCGTCTTCGATATCGCCGGCACGCTCCAGAAATTCAGCCAGCGTCACCACATCCAGCGGTTCACTTTCACTGGCGAGTCGTTCAACCGCACCAAAGATCAGCCGGTGGTCCTGACGGTAGAAGTCCACTGCCGAGATAGTTTCAGACACCTCATCAAAACGCCGGTTGTCCAGCATAAGACCGCCCAGCACCGCCTGTTCGGCTTCCACCGAATGCGGGGGAACTTTTATGCGACTTGTCTCGGGATCGGTCGGGGCAGCTTTGATATTCGGTTTGGCCATGAACACACTTCTTCAGGTGCAGCCGGCCAGGCAAAAACAATGCGCCAGGCAGGCGTGGGATGAAATCGGAGATACAAGAATACCAGAAAGCAACGGGCCCGAAACCGTTTCCGGCTCGGGCCCGTTTCTGCCCGCTGAAGCAGGACGCTCCAACAGGCTATGCAAGCAACACTAGACTGGCAGCCGATTAACCGGCAACAACGGCCAGCTTAATGGTGACTTCCACGTCAGTGTGCAGCTGCAGTTCGATGTCGTACTCGCCGGTCATGCGAATCGGGCCTTCTGGCAGACGAACTTCGCTCTTCTCGACATCAGTACCACCGGCAGTGATCGCATCTGCTACGTCGCGAACACCGATAGAACCGAACAGCTTGCCTTCTTCACCCGCTTTGGACGTGATGGTGAAGGAAGCACCTTCCAGAGCTTCAGCGCGAGCCTGTGCCGCAGCCAGTTTCTCGGCGGCGGCTTTTTCCAGCTCGGCACGACGCTCTTCGAACGCCTTGATGTTTGCTTCCGTGGCAGGAACAGCTTTGCCATACGGCAGCAGGAAATTACGACCGTAACCGGCCTTTACTTTTACCTTGTCGCCCAGTGAGCCAAGGTTTGCTACTTTCTCGAGCAGAATAACTTCCATCTCGTTAACCTCTTCGTGCTTTATTCAGCCGATCCGGAAAGCTTCAGTCGCCCCCGGATATCCAGCCAGCTATCCACAAAAGCCATAACCAACAACAGCATCATCAGACTCGGACCCAGTACCACCATGGCAATATAGAATATGACCAGCCATTGCCCGCTCCATTGTTTACGACCAACCACACCGTGAACCAGTGCAAGCCCGGCAATGAACAGGGGCGTACCCGCTGTCCAGGCCAACAACAGAGAGTTGAGGCCCAATACCGGTCCGATCACCATGGTGACGGCACACAACACAGCAATAACAGGCGACAACCGGAGGCTATGAAATTCCTTTCGGAACCCGCCCGGGTTGTACAACCCTGCCTGCCATGCCCTTGCCAGCATGGTCATACCGACCGCAGTGGCAAAGTAAGTGCCGGCCATACTGGCGCTCATGGTGTCGCGAATGATCAGCTCAAGTTCGCTGCCCAGTTCGCGGGCCACCTCGGCGTTGTATTGCTCGTAAAACTCGATACCGGCCTGGACCAGATCGTCCATCAGTACCGGATACATCAGGGGCAACATCAGCCCGGTCAGTATTGCCAGAAAGGCGCCGGACAACAGCGCTCTCTCCCAGGCCTGCGACGATCTGAGAATCGACGTCATCAGCATCGTTTGTAACAGCACTACCAACGCTGTCGGATCCTGGCCGTAAACGGCCCAGCCCAACGCGGGGAGTAATGCCCAGAGGCCGGTATTCAGCCCCTGACGTACGCCCAGTCTCAAGATGACCAGGCCGATTACCGCTGCGCCAATCCAGAACAGCAGAGGTACCGCAGTGGTAACTGCTGCTACTCCGCCGGCCTGCAAGGGACCGCGCATTACATACTGTGCCAGTGCACGCATGGTCCCGGATCCTGTCTGTGCTTATTGGTCGTGGCTATCCGTATACGGCAGCAATGCCAGGTAGCGGGCACGCTTGACAGCGGTAGCCAGCTGACGCTGATAACGTGCTTTAGTGCCGGTGATACGGCTGGGCACGATTTTGCCGGTTTCAGTGATGTAGCCTTTCAGGGTATCCAGATCTTTGTGATCGATCTGCTTGACACCCTCTGCCGTGAAACGACAGAACTTACGACGTCTGAAAAAACGAGCCATTAGATAACTCCTTAACTCCGGTTAATTACTCTTCTTCGTCCTGATCGCTGGACTTCTCGCCAGAATCAGACTCGGCAGAACGACGAGGACGCTCATCTCCGCCTGAACGACGATCTTCGCGGGATTCCGCAGCTTTCATCGGGGAAGGCTCGGTAACAGCCTCGTCCTGACGCAAGATCAGCTCACGGATGATGGCATCGTTGAACCGGAAGTTATGAGTCAGCTCATCCATGGCAGCTTTTGAACATTCAGCGTTCATCAGCACGTAGTGAGCCTTGTGAATCTTGTTGATCGGGTAAGCCAGGTGACGACGGCCCCAATCTTCCAGGCGATGTACCTTGCCGCCATCTTCAGTGATGACGCCGGTATAACGCTCGATCATAGCGGGCACTTGCTCGCTCTGATCCGGATGTACCATAAATACGATTTCGTAGTGACGCATGAGTTCTCCCTACGGTTTATGCAGCTTCCTTCCCGACTCTTAGTACTCGCCAGGGCATGAAAGCAAGGAGTTGACAGCCAGGCTGTCCGTTTTATTTCTGCTTTTATGATAAGGCTTTAGAAAAAGGCTTGATCAAAAGCGGGGCTTGAATTGCCTGAATACAGACAATAAAAAACCACCCCCTGAAAACAGGGGTGGCACATTCTAGGCCCACAGGCCCGGTTGTGCAAGACTTAACCGAGGCGCTGGCGTACTGCTTCGTACAGGCAAACGCCCGTTGCAACCGAGACGTTCAGGCTATCAACATGCCCCTGCATGGGAATGTTGATCAACTGATCGCAGTGTTCCCGGGTCAGGCGGCGCATGCCCTTGCCTTCAGCGCCCATAACCAGCGCCACCGGCCCCTTGAAATCGGCCTGATAAAGAGTGGCGTCAGCCTCGCCGGCGGTACCAATCAACCATACCCCCTGGTCTTTGATTTCCCTCAGGAAACGCGCCAGATTCGTTACCCGTACAAAGGGCACGGTTTCCGCTGCACCGCAGGCCACTTTTCTGGCCACAGGGGTGAGGCTGGCAGATTTGTCCTTGGGCACCACCACCGCCTGCACACCAGCGGCATCCGCGGTGCGCATGCAGGCACCGAGGTTATGAGGGTCGGTCACGCCATCAAGTACCAACAAAAAAGGTGGCTTGTTACTGGCCGCCAACTGAGCCAGAAGATCCTCTTCTGTCCACTCCCTGCTCTCGGCAACAGCAGCAACAATCCCCTGATGAACGCCGGACACCCGCTCGTCCAGCTCCTTGCGATGCACCACTTTCCAGCGCACGCCAAGCGTGTCGAGGGCTTCGGTGATGGTTTTTGCGCGCTTATCCTGTCGACCCGTCTGAATCCAGACCTGCTGCAACCGTTCCGGCTCACGCTTGAGCACAGCATCAACGGCGTGCCAGCCAAATACATATTCCTGAGACACTGAAGCTTCCTGTACCCGCTGTTATTTTCCGGCCTTGCCTTTCCGGCCACCTGCAGAGGACTTTCCTCTGGCCGGCTTACGGATTTGCTTGGCGGCTTCTGCTACCAGCTTTTCCCGGGCGCTGGAAGGTGGTGTTTTTTCTTTCGCTCCGCCCTGACTTCCGCCCTTGCTTCTGGGTTTGCGGCCGGGTTTCTTGCCACGCGGGCCTTTGTCACGGGTCTCACGACGCGCCAGATCCAGAGCATCCCGATCACCCTCACGATGTTTCGGCTCGCTGACCAACTCAAGATCGATCTTGCGATCTTCCATGCCTACCCGGACAACCTTCACCCGCACTTCATCGCCCAGACGGAAGCTGACGGCTGTGCGCTCACCAATCAGGCGATGCTTGATCGGGTCATGGTGGAAATAATCGCCACTCAGGGACGACACATGCACCAGGCCTTCGATATAAATACCGGAC
>JAVLAV010000043.1:3199-25884 GCA_031580735.1 Marinobacter sp. | reverse complement strand
ATCAGCGGTTACATTACCAAGCCGTTCAGCGTGGAAATGGTGCATGAACGACTGGCTGCGTTGATAGAGCCGGGTCCGGTGGATGAAGAGCAGCTTGATTTGCGCAGGATGCTCGAAGATTCACTTGAGCATGTCATTCAATTGCCCGGCGAGCAGGATCCGGTCGATATCCTTGAGTTGCTTGAACGATCGGATTCCCTTTCTCCGGCGCAGTTGTCCGAGCGCTGGCGGGAACAGCCGGCACTGGTGACACGCCTTTTGGATGTTGCCAACGGCAGTTCTTTCCGTCGCACCGGCAAGCCGGTGGATACCTTGAAAGATGCCATTGGTCTTATGGGTGTGCCGATGGCATTGAATCAGGCTCTGGCCATGTCGCTGGATGTTGGCCGACGTATCAAGGCGCCGGAACTGGTAGCACTGGCAACGGAGCATCAGGAGCAGGCTCTGAAAGTGGGCCGGGAAGCCCAGCGCATTGCCATAACCATGAAAAAGCCCCCCGTTATGTTCCAGAAAGCCGGATTGTTGAGCCGTGTAGGGGAACTGGCGGTGATCTCGGTAATCAACCAGTTCGTCGGCAAGGGTGGCAGGCTGGAAGAGGGCCAGGCAGAGCAATGTCTGAAAGACTGGGCCCAACCTTATGGCAATCGCCTGAAAGTTCAGTGGCGATTACCGCTGGATTTGCGGGAATTGATTGGCTCTGTGCACTTCCTGCAAAAAGACACAGTACGCAACGACTGCCTGATCATGAGAGCGGCTGCGTTGATTGCGGAAGGCCGGCAGGATGACGAGACTTGTCGGGTTTTATTGGAACGGTTGGGTGTTCACGTGGCCAACAAGGCTGAGGAGTAACATGGATGGCGAATGACCAGATCAACCGCGTGCTGTATGTGGAGGATGATCCGGATATCCGGGCTGTGGCCGAGTTGGCCTTGGTGGATGTTGGCGGGTTTGAAGCTTTGTTGTGCGAATCCGGCCAGCAGGCGCTGGAGCGGATTGACGATTTCAATCCGGACCTGGTGTTGCTGGATGTGATGATGCCGGGTATGGATGGCCCGGAAACCCTGCGGGCCTTGCAGGACCGCCCTTCCGGATTGCCTGTCCCGGCAGTGTTCATGACCGCTCGCCTGCAGCCGGCCGAAGTTGAGGAATATCGGGCCATGGGCGCGATTGGCGTGATCCCGAAACCCTTTGATCCGATGACCCTGGGTGACCAGATCCGCGATCTGTTTGCCGGCCGGCAGGATGCGAAACCGTCCGATTTAGGGTAGTCTGGCGCGCCCGGAATCACTGGTTTCCGGCTACTGTTTCCAACCAGCTTATTATTGTAGCGAGGTCATCATGTCATCCCCCGAATCTCCGGAAGAAATCAAATCCAGGCTCAATCTGGAAACCTCCCGTATTCACTGGCATGAGCTGCAGACCTACTATGCCCGGGGTCAGGTTGTGCGAGTAGCGCCCAACTTGGACCTGCTGGACGTTGCCGCGCAACTGACAGCCGATAACAAGGCGCAGTTCGAGCAATGGCTGAGCGGGGGGCAGGTCGGCGAAGTGTCACCGGATCTGGCCTGTGCCTGGTACGACCGCAACGCGGAACTCTGGGCAGTGGTGATTGCCCCCTGGGTGCTGGTCCAGGATCGTTCCGGTGACAGTTTGCACTGATAAAGCCGTTCCCCGAAAGCCCCCGTTGCTGAGGTTGCCATGCTGACCGGTGCACTGCTGATTCTGGCTCCCCTGTTTATGGGTTTCGCCATTGCGCTGTCCAATCGCCGTTTGATGACGGTGATCCACTACACGGTGGAAACCCTGGTTTATTTCATTCTTGCCCTGCTGGGGCTCGGCCTTGGGCAAATGCAAGGTTTGCTGGATCAACTCGGTGTCATGGCGGGCCAGGTTCTGGGATTAGTTGTCGTGTTGTTAGTGGCTAATGTGGCGGGTTTGTGGCTGTTTCACCGCTGGCAACCAATGGACCTCACTGGTCAGACAGAAGAGGAGCGGCCCGGCTACCGGCGGCTGTTCCTGGCGGGACTTAAACCGTTGCTGGCGGTTTTGGCAGGTGTTTGCCTGGGTTATTTCCTGCTTCCCGGCCTGCCCATGGTTGATGAGGTGGCCACCTGGGCTCTCATGCTTTTGCTGTTCCTGATTGGCCTGCAACTGCGCAACGCCGGTTTGTCGTTGCGCAAATTGTTGATGAACCGGCAGGGCCTGGGTATTGCCGTGGTGCTCATGGCCAGTTCACTACTGGCCGGTCTGGTGCTGATTCCCTGGCTCGACGTGCCCTGGCATCAGGCACTGGCACTGGCTTCCGGGTTTGGCTGGTATTCGCTCTCCGGAATCGTTATCGGTGATGCTCTGGGGCCTGCCTGGGGCGGCGTGGCGTTCCTCAATGATGTGCTGCGCGAAATTATTGCCCTGGCACTGATTCCGCTGGTAATTACAGCCCGGCCTGCAGTGGCCATTGGCTACGGGGGGGCTACCTCCATGGATTTTACCCTGCCGGTAATCCGCAGTTCCGGTGGTCTTGCCTGTGTGCCGGTAGCTATCGCTTCCGGTTTCCTCCTGTCTTTTTTTTCGCCAGTGCTGATGGGCGTATTTCTCTCGTTCGGTTGATGTGCCAGAAAATAACCGGCTAATTGATTCCATACAGTGCCCGGGTCGAATAGTCGGTTATAGTATGGTGGTATTACTATCCGTCATCGTCATAGTCATAACGTCACCGCCCGGAGCAATGAATGCACCGTCGCAATTTTCTGCAACTGTCGCTTGCCGCCGCTGCCTCTGCCGGGTTGGTGGGCTGCTCGCGCAATGAGCCGCTTCGCACCGGCGTGCACCCATGGATCGGTTACGAAACGCTCTATCTGGCCGAGGAATTCGGCTGGTTGCCCCCGGCGGTGCAATTATCAAAAGGGCAGACCTCCCGGGATTCCATGCATGGCATATTGGCCGGAGAACTGGACGCCGCAGCGCTGACGCTGGATGAAGTGCTCCGGATTCAGGCCGTGGGCGTACCTGTCAAAGTGGTCGCTGTTGCTGATGTCTCGGTGGGCGCCGATATGGTGATGGCGCGTCCGGAAATCGACCGTCTTGAGGCGCTTGCCGGTCAATCCATTGGCGTCGATCTGGATGGTGTTTCAGGCATCATGTTGTTTGCGATGCTGGACCGGGCCGGTTTGCGAAGTGACCAGGTATCAATAGTGAATATTCCTGTAAACCAGCATCTTGAGGCCTGGAACAAGGGAGTGATTGACGTGTCGGTATGTTATCAGCCAACCGCCTCCAGACTTGGGAACGCGGGCGCTGTTCGTTTGTTCGATAGCAGCCAGATACCAGACACCATTTTCGACGTGCTGGTAGTCACTGAAAAAGCCGAACGCAAACAGCCTTCAGCCGTAGAAGATCTGGTGCGTGGTCATTTTCTGGGATTGCGACATCTTGTGCGTAATATGCACGATGCGGTGTACCGGATCGCCACTCGTCAGCAAATAACACCGGAGACCGTTCGCGAGGCCATGGCAACGGTCATGCTGCCGGAACTGACAGCCAACCGTCGTTACCTGGCGCCGGGAGGCCGGGTGGAGATCGTGGCTCATCGTTTGGGGAATATTCTGGTTCGTGAAGGGTTGATTGAACAGTCGCCGGATATCGCAAATCTCTGCACGCGGGATTACCTGCCCGGGAGCCTCTCATGAGCCGTGGATCCCTCAAGCTCTTACTTGTTCTGGCGATGACCGTACTGGCATGGGTTGTACCTGTGTCCCAGGCCAATGAACCGCCGGGTTCTGTCACCCTGGCGGTACTGTCCTATCGCCCCGAGCCGGTTATGCAGCAGAGGTACGCGCCTTTGGCGCAATATCTGAGTGAACGAAGCGGTATTCAGGTGAAGCTGGCGGTGCTGGGCCAGGAAGCAATGACCCAAGCGGTTGCCACCAATCAGGCGGACTTCTTTCTGACTAACCCCAGCCACTTTTTGATGATTCGCAGTGAACGAAGCCTGACCGGTGTCCTGGCGACACTGCTGCGGGACTGGAATGGTCAGAGTACCGGCAGTATTGGTGGCGTTATCTTCACCAGAGCCAGTCGCGACGATATCAGCGCGCTTGAGGATATAGAGGGTGCAAGTATTGCCACGCCAGGTATTCACTTTATGGGTGGTTATCAGGCGCCGGCTCTGGAACTGCGTTCGGTGGGCGTGGACGTGCGCCGGAACAGGAATGTGATTTACCTGGGCAATCACGACCGGGTGATCAGAGCCGTGCTTGCGGGTGATACCGACGTCGGATTTGTTCGAACCGGGGTTCTTGAAGAGCGGATCAAAGAAAACCCTGAGCTCGCTGATAGGTTGAAAATCATCAACGGGCAGAATCTGCGTGGATACCCCTTCCAGGTATCTACACGGCTGTATCCGGAATGGCCGCTGGTGTCCCTGCCCCACGTTGACAGCCGTGTGATCCGGCGCATCGCCTCGGCGCTTTTTGCTCTGGAGCCGGATCACGCAGCGGCACAGGCAGCCGGGCTGGCAGGCTTCTCGCCCCCGGCTGATTATCAGTCCGTTGAGGACCTGGCGCGCACGCTTCGGCTGGCTCCGTACGACCAGGCGCCCCGGGTTACCTGGGTCGATATCCTGCATCAGTACCGGGGTTGGGTGATCACGGTGGCTGTGTTGTTCGTCTCGCTGGTATTTACCAGCCTCTGGTTGGGCCGGAAGAGGCGACAGCTCGCTTTTGAGGAGCGGCGTCAACGTGAATTGATTGCCGGCTGGCCCCAGCCCATGTTGATGATGCGCGGCAGTGAACTGGTGGACTGTAACCGGGCCGCAGTGGATTTGCTGCGTTATACCTCTGAGGCGTCTTTGCTGGGCAAAGGCCTGATGGCGTTTTCCCACGATTCCCAACCGGATGGCCAGATCTCTTCGCAAAAACTGGACAGCCTGTTGCGCCGGGTGCAGTTGGGGGATGTCGCCAACACTGAATGGGTGTTTGTCCGCTCTGACGCCTCGGATGTCTGGGTGGAAATGACCCTCGCGCCAGTTTATGAGCATGGCTTTGAGACCCCCTCGATCCTCTGTTCCTGGTACGACATCACTCTTCGCAAAGAAGCGGAGGAGCGCATGCGTCTGGCGGTACAGGTTTTTGATAATGCCCGCGAAGCTATTTTCATCACAGACGCCCAGGGTGTCGTGATCGACAACAACGAAGCCTATCAGCATATTACCGGGCGTGAGCGGAAAGAAGTGATCGGAAATCTGCCGCCCATGCCCGTTGATGAAGGCAGCGCCATACTGGTCGCCGCGCGCAAACATGGTGTCTGGAGTGGTGAATTTCGCAGCCGTAGCCGGGATGGCAGCCGGTTGGTGCTTAACCTGACCCTCAGCAGCGTGTTTGATGACAAACACCACCTCAGCCATTTTGTGGGTGTATTCAGTGACATCACACGGTTGAAAGAGTCAGAGAAGAAACTGCGTACCATGGCGCACTATGATGCGTTGACCGGCCTGCCAAACCGGGTGTTATTTGCAGAGCGGTTGCACCAGTCCATGGCCCAGGCCCGGCGGCAAAAATATCAGCTCGGCGTCATCTATATTGATCTGGACGAGTTCAAGCCGGTGAACGATGCCTTCGGGCACGATGCCGGCGACGAGTTGTTAATTGAAATGGGTCGACGCATGCGTGCAGTTCTGCGTGAGGAAGATACCCTCGCCCGGCTGGGCGGAGACGAGTTTGCGGCGATTGCTGTCAATGTCGATGGTGGCATGGCTCTGGAAGCCCTGCTTGATCGACTTCTCAAAGCGGTGGCTGAACCGGCCTGGGTGGCTGATCACAGTGTGGAGGTGTCTGTCAGTGTGGGCTACACCCTCTACCCTCAGCCGGAAGAGCTGGATGCTGACCAGCTGCTCCGGCAGGCGGATCAGGCCATGTATCAGGCCAAACGACAGGGCAGAAACCGCTACTGCAGGTTCTCTGATAACCTGTCGTGATGACCATGGTCTTTGTTAAGTATATCGGTTGCCGAGCGCCAATGCAGAGATTTACCCCATTGATCGCTTAACCGTCGAATGCCACTAAGGATGTTGAGCATCTGCTCGCCGGGGCCGGTGGCACTGGTATGGCGCACCATCAGTTGTAGTGTTTCATCTTTCAGAGCCTGGTAAATCTGCTCGGCGCGGGCCAGTACTTCCGGTGCCGGCTGTTCAGAGGCGATCAGATCCCGAAGGATATTGAGGTATTCCTGGTGCAGCGCTTCAATGCTGGCAAACTCGGTACGGGCACAGAGCCTGCGCATGGACAGCAGTTGTGGCGCCAGTTCGGTGGTTTCGGCCAGATAACGACAGGTGCGCAGACTGATGGCCAGGGCTTCCACAATCGATAGCTGCATTTTTTCCGCGTTCAGTCGGCCGATATAGTCGGTAATGGCCATGTTCAGGTTGCGGATGGCGTCGGCCTTCGGGCCAATCTGCGCTTCGTTCAGCCCTTCCCGGTCCAGGCAGACCCGCAACAATCCTCGAGTATGCCGGATCAACCTTTTCATCTCCTGATCCACCGCACCAATGGCCAGTTCCGGCGTGGTGATCAGGGTGTCATCCAGATAGCGCGGCTCGGCATTGTCTTCTTCCTTGCTGCGGAAAAGCCTGCCCAGAAAACGCGCGAAAGGTGCGGTAAACGGCAACATGACGGCCGCACCCAACACGTTGAACAGGGTGTGGAATATCGCCAGTGACACGGCCGGGTTGGACTCCAGTTCCAGCAAATTGGTGACTTCCGCTACTGCCCACAGCATGGCCGGCATGATCAGCAAGGCGATGGCGCCGGTCACCAGATTGAACAGGATGTGGCCGATGGCCAGCCGGCGCGCGTTGGCGGTGGCTTTCAGGGCCGACAACGCGGCGGTTGAGGTGGAACCCAGGTTGGCGCCGATCACGGCCGCGGCGGCATCCGGCAGGGAGACCAGGCCGCTGGCGGCGGCCGTTAACACAATGGCCAGTGAGGCACTGGAAGACTGGGTCAGCACAGTGGCAATCAGGCCAATCAACAGGAACATGGGCAGGCCATAATCACTGCTGATCATATCGCCACCCATGAAGCCACCGGCGGCGCCTTCCAGAGCGGTTTTCAAAATCGACAGACCCAGGAAGAACAGGGCAAAACCGGACAGAGCCTCGCCTAAAAATTTATTGCGAGGCACCCGGCTGATCATCCTTAGGCCAACACCAGCGGCCAGGAGTGGCAGTGCCATGGCTTCGATCTTGAAGCCAAAGCCCACCAGGCTGACCAGCCAGCCGGTCATGGTGGTGCCGATGTTGGAGCCGAAAATCACGCCCAGGGAATGTTTGAGTGTGAGCAGCCCGGCGTTGACAAAACCGATGGTGGCCACGGTCACCGCGCCAGAATGCTGCACGATGCCGGTAATGATGGCGCCGGCCGCCAATCCCCGCAGCGGGGTTTTGGTCCACTGACCCAGAAGGTGCCGCAACTGGGAGCCGGCGGCGTTTTTCAGGCCGTTGGTCATCATTTCCATGGCCAGCATGAACAGCGCCAGCCCGCCAAGGATCTGGAAGATGGAGGAAATCATAATGTCGGGAAAAATGTCCTTAAACTGTTCTGGTAAGTCTGGCTGATAACCTCAGCCAGCGGTAGTTCCTTTACCTCGGCGATCTTCTCGGCCACAAAGGGCAGGTAGAACGGTGCATTCTCGCGGCCTCGATAGGGCACTGGGGTCAGAAACGGGGAATCGGTTTCCAACAGTATCTGTTCAATGGGCGCCATGCGCACGATATCGCGCACGTTCTCGGCCTTGTTGAAAGAGGTGATCCCGTTGAACCCCAGGCACCAGCCCTGATCCAGCGCGTACCGGGCCAGCCCCGGGCCAGAGGTGAAGCTGTGAATCACGCCCCGCCGCTTCAGGGAGCTTTCGAATTCGCTGAGTATATTGATGGTGTCTTCATCGGCCTCACGGCTGTGAATCACCACCGGCTGATTCAGATCACTGGCGATCTGCAGCTGGCGGCGGAAGACGTGTCGCTGTACTTCCCGGTCGGCATTGTCATAGAAATAGTCCAGACCGATCTCGCCAATGGCAACGATTTTCTCGTCATTGCCATGGGCCCGTATCTCTTGTTCCACGTCGTCCGAATAGCTTTCGGCGTCGTGGGGGTGAATGCCCTGAGTACCATAGAGCCACGGCTCAATCTGGCTCAGCTCACGCACGGTGGCCAGGTTTTCCGGCGACACGGCGATGGTGATCACCTTCTCGATATTGACCTGCCGGGTCCGCTCGAGGGTCTCGGCCAGCGGCCGGTCCTTCAGGTAGTCCAGGTGGCAGTGGGTCTCGATGATCGGATGATCGAATACGGGGATCTCGCGACGTTTTTTGCTCATCTCGGAATGCCTGACTCCAATAAACTCGGTGATAGAATGCTATTCTGTACGCTTTCAGGGCAGATTGTATCAGTTTGGCCCCTGGTTAACTTGCACGAGAGCGATAGGGAGTTCCCTGAATGAAGTATTCGGCGTTTGCCAAGTCCTGGTTTCTGGATCCGGAAAAACCGGGATTCGACAACTACCCCACGTTTCTGGATAACGATAAAAAAATACCCAAACTGGAAGCGAGTCTCGAAGATATTGGAGAGTATCAACGCCGGTTATGGGCGAATCAGAAACAGGCACTCTTATTGGTGATCCATGGTCCGGACACCAGTGGCAAGGACAGTCTGATACGCACGCTGGCCACCTACGCCGACCCCGGCGGCTTTCATGCCTGGTCATTCAGCCGCCCCAACTCGGTCGAAGGATCCCATGATTTTCTGTGGCGGGTAACGCCTTACCTGCCCGCTTATGGTCAGATGGTGGCGTTCAACCGCAGCCACCAGGAAGGTGTGATCGGAGAGCGGGTGTGGCCGGTACGAGACTTGGATACCTACAACTGGGACGCACGCTATCGGGCAATCCGGGAATTTGAACATCACCTGGTGAGTGAAGGCACCTGCGTGATGAAAGTCTGGCTGAATATGTCAAAAGACGAACACAAACGCCGGTTGCTCAAGCGCCTGGACAAACCGCGCAAACGCTGGAAATTTGACCCCTCTGACATCGAGGGCTGGAAAAAGCGAGATACCTACCAGGCGTATGCCGAGGAGGCGCTGGCCGCCACCCATACCGATGAAAATCCCTGGTATATGATTCCGGGTGATCGTAAGCCCCAGGCTCGGGCGATTATTGCAGCATTGCTGGCGGAAAAGCTTAAACAGCTGGCGCCGGAGTACCCCAAAGAGGATCCAGAGGTGTTGGCAGAGTATCGTGAACTGCTGGCAAAAAACGGAGTCAGTTAGACAGAGGCCAGGCAGCAGAAGGCGTCAGTTAACGGAGGCAAACTATGCATATCGTGGTTGTTGGTGGCGGTGTTGTTGGTGTAACAACCGCCCGGGAACTGGTTCGTCGGGGTCACCAGGTGACGGTACTGGAGCGCCATGCGCTGGCAGGCAATGAAACCAGCAAGGGCAATGCGGCCCAACGATCCTACGGGGTCGTCTATCCCTGGGCGGATCCGACCATGATGTTCAAGGCGCTGCCCTGGCTGGTGAAGCAGGATGGCCCGCTGAAAATGCGCCTGCCACCTTCACTGGCAGCATTGCGCTTTCTGTTTGCCACTTTCCGCTATGCCGTGGCTCCCGGTGTGTTTGGTCTGAACAAACGGGCCATGTTGCGGCTGGGCATCCATAGCCGGGAGCGCTTCCTGGCACTGGAGCAGGAGCACGAGCTGAACTTTGACGGCAACCACAAGGGTCTGCTGCATCTGGCCAGCACCCCGGAAGCCATGGATGGCTATCGCGAGCTGCACTATCTGCTTGGTGAAATGGGCATTCAGTCCCGCTTGTTGACCCCCGACCAGGTAAAAGAAGCAGAGCCCGGCATGAGCGGCAGCGGCCCGCTTTATGGCGCTATCAGCTACGACACCGACGGCACCGGCGACAGCCATCTGTTTTCCCAGGAACTGGCCCGGGAGTGCGAAAAGCTCGGCGTGACCTTCCGCTATGAAGTCGAGGTGAAAAGCCTGCTGGCCGATCACCGTCGGGTACAGGGTGTTTACCTGCAAACCGCCGATGGCCAGACCGAAACGCTGGATGCCGATGCAGTGGTGGTTTGCGCAGGTTGCTGGTCTCCGGAACTGGTGCGGCCGCTGGGCGTGGATATCTGCATTTACCCGGTGAAGGGCTACAGCCTTACCGTGCCGCTGAGCGATGCCGACAAAGCCCCCACCAGCACCATCCATGATGATCATTACAAGGTGGTGTCCACTCGCCTGGGTGATCGTCTGCGGGCGACCGGGTTTGTCGAGCTAGCCGACTTCAACCGGGATATTCCTGAGGTCCGACTGGCGACGATCCGGAAGTCTGTGGAGTCCCGCTACCCGGGTTGTGCGGATCTGGACGCGGCTGAAAGTTGGACAGGCTTCCGCCCCATGACACCGGATGGCCCGCCGATTATTGGCCGGGCGGGGCGGGAGAACCTGTATCTGAACACCGGGCACGGCACTTTCGGTTGGACGCTGTCTGCTGGCAGCGCGTCAGTCATTGCTCAGGTTATTGATGGCGAGCAGCCCTCGGTGCCGTTGGACCCGTTCCGTCCTGACCGGTTTTCATGATCCGACCTGCAGAGCCAGACCCCGGACAACGGGTGACTGATTTTCACCAGCGCTGGCAACGGCTGAATGACTGGCTGGCGAAACACGAAACCTTCTGGCGACCGGTGCCGTTCATGGAGCAGGAGCCTGCCTGGAGCCAGCAATACCCCGAACTGGCCGGATGGCTGGATCATCTGGCCGATGACGACTGCGATTATCTTGCAAACCATCTCGCTGAATTCGCCCAAAATGCGGCGATATTCGTGCCTGAGTTGAAACTTTATCGGGAACTGGTGGGTTTGCCTGTGCTGGCGCTGGAATCAGAAGCACATCAGGCCACCCTGCCGGAAACCCGTGCAGTGGATATGCCCGGACGCAAACGTTTACAGGCTGGTGCCTTTGCGGCTGCAGTCTTGCCTTCAACCAGCCCCGTGCTGGACTGGTGTTGTGGCAAGGGGCATCTGGCCCGGACACTGGCCGGGCAGGGTGCTGAACCAGTTCTGGGGTTCGAATGGGATCCGGAACTGGTTGCTGACGGCAACCGGTTGGCAGAACATTATGGTGACCCGGTCCGGCTGAAGAATCAGAATGTCATGGCCGGTGACCTGCAATGGCCTGCCGCCCACCAGGGTGTTGCCCTGCACGCGTGTGGAGATCTGCACCGGCAGTTGTTGCAGGTTGGCAGCGCTGCGCAGGCACCTCGGCTGAGTATCTCGCCCTGCTGCTATCAGCGCACTGAAGAACGCTACTATCAGCCGCTGTCTCAGCGCGCCAGAGCCAGTGGCCGGAGTCTGCTTCTGGATCGCAGCGAACTGAAGCTGGCGGTGCAGGAAACGGTGACCGCCCCGGCCCGGGTGCGTAAGCAGACCGCCCGCATCAGCGTCTGGCGTTTGGGGTTTGATGCTCTGCAGAGGCATCTGCGTGGCACGGACGATTATTTGCAAGTGCCGTCTCATCCGACGCAGCTGAACAATGGAGGCTTTGAACAATTTTGCCGTTGGGCCGCGCAGAAGAAGGAACTGGATTTGCCGGGAGCGCTGGATTGGCAGCACTGGATGAACGAAGGTGAGCGCAGGTTGCAGCAGGTGCGTCGCCATGAGTTGCTGCGACATTTGTTCCGGCGACCGCTGGAGCTCGTGCTGGTGCTGGACTACGCGATGTTTCTGGAAGAGCAGGGGTATGAGGTGCGGCTGGGCACCTTCTGTGAACGTTCACTGACACCCAGGAACCTGCTGCTGGATGCGTTCAGGGTGGCATCATAAAGCTTCAAACAAGAAAGGCGCCCGGAGGCGCCTTTCTTGTTCTTCCCGGGCAGAGTCTGCTGTTAACGCAGAACCTGAATGCGGGCTTCTACACGGCGGTTCTGGGCACGGCCAGCCGCAGTATCGTTGGTTGCCACTGGCTCGGCCTCACCGTAACCGACCGCTGACACGCGATCGGCTTTGATGCCGTGAACGCTGATAAGGCGATCCGCAACGGACTCTGCACGTTGCTGAGACAGGTCCTGGTTGTAGTCGGCAGCACCCATGCTGTCGGTGTGACCGGCGATCTCTGCGACGGTCTCCGGGTTTTCTTCCATGAATTCAGCGACTCTGCGCAGTTCTGAGTCATAGGTGTCGTCGATCTGTGCACTGTTGGTCGGGAACTGGACGCGAAGGTCCATGGTTTCCACTGTTTCGGTAACGCCTTCACAGCCGGTTTTGTCGACTTCCGCCCCAATGGCGGTATCCGGGCATTGATCCTTGCTGTTGATCACGCCATCGTTGTCACTGTCCAGCTCACAGCCACGGCTGTTCACTTCGGCGCCCGCCGGGGTGGTCGGGCACTGGTCTTTGCTATTCGGTACGCCGTCTTTGTCAGAGTCTCTCGGGGCTGGCTCTGGCACGGGTTCCGGCTCTGATGTGGCGCGATGGAACGCGACGCTCAGGCCCAGTGACACCATGGTGTCGAAGGTGCTTTCATCGATACCGTGAAACTCGCGGAGATCACCACGCAGAGAAACCCTGTCGCTGATGTTGTAGCGAACACCGCCACCCAGGTTTACGCGGGTTTCGTCATGATCGGTGCCAGCTGTGTTGTAGCCAGTGTCGCCCATGCCAAAGTCGGCGTGGCCTGCACCCACGGAAAGATACGGGTTCCAGGCGGCTTCTGGGCCGGCGAAGTAGTAGGTGCCATCAACACGGACTTCTTCAAATTCGGAATCGCCCGGTGCGTCTTTACGGTTGGCGTCGGCCCGGGAATATACCGCTTCCACGGCCCAGTTTGGCAGAAACCGGTATTCAATGCCGATTCCGAATGTGCCGGTTTCGCTGAGGTCCCGCTTGTGATCAAACAACTGGTAACCGGCGAATGGATTCAGATAGATGCTGTCCTGGGTTTCGGCCAGGGCAGGTACGGAAAGTAATGATGCAAGTACGGCCGAAGTGACCGGGCGCATGATGTTCATGTATACACTCCTGTTGATTCTTTTCCTGACGTTCTCTTGCTCAGGTTCTTCCCCAAGTTACAAACTGTAACGTGATGACCGCAAGCTTAGTGCAATAAGGCGAAAACGGTAATCGAATAGTCACTTGCGAACGTCCGGAATTGTACGGAGGTCAAGGCTTTGGTAGATCAGTCGACACGGTGAAATACAGATGCGCACTTTTTTTGCTGAAGTTCAGGGTGTCGCCATTGGCAAAACTGACCTCGAACGAGCGCTCATCTTCACCGACCACACGGCCAGAGCCAAAAATGGCGTGTATCACACTTGGATATTGCCAGACTGGCCCTGGGTCAGGCTCAGTCTTTGGTGCGCTTTGTCCATCCATAACAACGCCCTCCCGCTCTGCATAGCGGTGGCTGATGGGAGTCAGCGGTTGGCTGAGAGTGAGTGTTTGCTCAGTACCTGGCGTTTGCCTGTCGAGGGTTTCGCCCAGTTCATCGGACAATTCAAAGCAAATTTCTGACACGAACCGGCTCGGGCCCTGATCGCCATCCAGATGCGGGTTTCGGCTTTGTGGGCGGGTGATCAGGTGCAATGTGTCTCGCGCCCGGGTCATGCCCACGTATAGCAACCGGCGTTCGCTTTCCAGAATAGCCTGGGTGTTCTCGGTAGGCCGGGGGCTGTAGGGCAGGTATTTCTCCTGCAGTCCGGGAATGATCACTACCGGCCATTCCAGCCCTTTGGTGCGGTGAATGGTGGAAAGCAGGACGCCTTTGCCTTTTTGTTCACCGGCCTGCTGTTTCAGGGTTTTCAAGTGGTCCAGAGCATCGGAGGCGTTTACATCCAGACTTTTCAGGTAGTCCCGGAAGCCCTGAATGGTGTCGATGCGTTCCTCGGCGCTGTCATGGGTTAGCGCCAGGCTGCGAATGCCTTCGTGAAGATCGGTGTGGTCGGCATAAACGCTGATCAATCCCGCAACCGGGCCTTTGTAGTTCTGTAGCTGGCCGAGCACTTCACCCAGTTTGCGCAGTTTGCGGGCAGCCATGGGAGCGAGGGCGTCGAAGTCCATGGCCAGCAGGCGCTCTTGCCAGTCACTGTCAAAACCGGCCAGAAACCGGGCCAGGTTCTCAAGCTCCGGTTCTTTCAGGCCGATATGGGGAAAGCGCAGGATCTGCCGGGCCAGCTCCAGCCGGTCGGAGTCCGGCAACTGTTTCATCCGCCCGGTTACGATGGTCAGCAGGGCGGTGATGGCCTGCACTTCCCGGCTGAACAGGGCGCCTTTGCCGGCGTCAATGCGGTAGGGAATCTGCCGGGCCAGCAATTTCAGCTCAATGGGCACGCTCTGGCTCCAGACCCGGAACAGGATGGCACTTTGGCTATTCTGCTCGGTACTCTGGGTTTTGAGGATTTTCAGAACCTGGTCGCTGTCGGTTTCCGCCGGGTGCAGGTGGATTTCGGTGGCCGGCGTGGATGGGTGCGAGTGGCACAGAACGTCTTTGCGCCCGGTATTGTGATGAATCAGGTGGTTGGCCAGCAATGAGACCCGGTGGCCGTAACGGAAGGTGTAGCTCAGGGTCTGTTCCAGCGGGCTTTCGAATTCGTCGCTGAAACGGCGCAGGATGAATTCGGGTTTGGCGCCCCGGAATTCGTAGATGGTCTGGTCCGGGTCGCCCACCACGGTAACCCGTGCCCGATCGCCGGCCACGTAACGTAACAGCAGGTGCTGGATTTCGTTGGTGTCCTGATATTCGTCCACCAGAATCAGATCCATTTTGTTGCCCACCAGTCGTTGCAGTGGCGGGTTCTGGTGGATGGCCATGACCGGTTCGTAGAGCATGTCGGCGTAGCTGATCCGGCTCTGGCTTTTGCGCCATTGCTCGAAGCTGTGGAACAGGTCAATCAGGTATTTGTGTTTTTCCGAGTAGCCGAGTTCTTCGAAGACGATTTCTGCCGGCGACAGGGTGGTTTTCACCCGGTCGATGAAGCCGGTGGCGGCTTCTACAAATTCTTTTTTGCTGCGGCGGATTTCGTCGGCCAGGTCTTCGGGAGCCAGTCTGCGGGTGAGTAGCCAGGCCTGATAGCTGATTTCCTGTTCGGTGAGAATTTTTTCCGAGAAACCGGGCAGGTAGCCCTCGCGCACAAAGCGTTTGTACAGGCGCAGGCCCATGGCGTGGTAGGTGCGGATTTCCGGAATGGCGAGGCCGGAGCGGTCGCATACTTGTTGCAGCTTGCGTTCGAAATCCACCCGGGCGCTGCGGTTGAACATGAGCACCAGCATGCGGTCCGGGTCGTGGCCCTGTGCCAGCAGGTAGCGGATGCGCCAGGCCAGTGTTGATGTTTTGCCGCTGCCGGCGACGGCGGTAATCACCGAGTGTTCGTAGCCGGCGGTGATGATGTCCCGCTGCTCGTCGGTGAGGTAGTCCGGGAGGTAGCTGGTGTCTGGCATTTGGGGTTGGCTTGGCATGGCGGTATTGTACTTGGCTGCTGGCAGTGGGAGTAGCCGTGGCCCATAATTGCCTGAAATTTTCTGGTTACCTGACTTTTGTGTCAGGCGCCCGCATTACACCGGGGCAGGACTTCAAAAAAGCGCTCCTTCGGCACTTCCCTGTGACGCTTATGCTCCGCCATCCATGGCTCCGCAAATTTTTTGAAGTCCTGCCCCGGCGCAATGCTATTTCGGAGCTAACGTCCATCTTATGTCGTCTCTTCAGTACCAAAGCTGGCAATTTCTCGCAGATCGACTGGACCAACTTGGCGAACGCCGCCTGGTGCTACTCGAAGGTGACCGGGAATGGGCCCTGGCGTGGCTGCGCGAGGTGCTGCCTGAGTTGGGTTTGCAGCCGGGTGTCTGGACGGGGCCGAAGGAGGAATCACCGGCTGAAGGGTTGGTGACCGTTGCGCCGGGTAAGGCCAGGAGCTGGCTTGGCCGGGAGCTTGGGGTGGTGGTTTGGGATGGCTGGAGTGGTAATCCGCCGGACGGGGTTGCGGCGTTAGCGGGCACGTTGAAGGCCGGTGGTTTGTTGTTCTGGCTGGTGCCGCCGCTGGCGCAGTGGGCGCAGTTTGAAGATCCGGATTATCGGCGGACCGGTTTGGAGGGGGTTGATGAGCATCCGTTTGCCGGGCGGCTGGCAGGTATTCTGGCGGATGCGCCAGGAGTTATCCGGGTGTCGCCGGGGCAGGAAGGTGGTCCCGGGTTGCCCGGGCCGGCGTCAGGGCGTTCGTTTGAGCCCGGGGAGACGGCAGAGCAGAAGGCGTTGGTGGCGGAGTTGGTGCGTTTCGGGCTGGGGCGTCGGCGGCGGCCGTTGGTGGTGACTGCGGATCGGGGTCGGGGCAAGTCGGCGGCTTTGGGGATGGCTGCGGCTGAGCTGCTGCTGGCGGGGCGGCAAAAGGTGGTAATAACGGCGCCGTCTGCGGAGAGTGTTCAGACGTTGTTCCGGCATGCGGCGCAGCGTCTGGGTGATCAACTGGGGCAGCAGGACGAAGCTGAGCTGTGTACGCGGGATGGTCATCGGTTGAGGTTTTTGCCGGTTCAGCAGTTGCTTGAAGAGCGTCCTCAGGCGGAAGTGGTGATGGTGGATGAGGCCGCGGCGATTCCGGCGCACCGGTTGCGGGAGGTTTTGCTGGGCTGGCCCCGGGTGGCGTTTGCCAGCACGGTGCATGGTTACGAGGGCGCCGGGCGGGGCTTTGCCATACGGTTTCGGGCGGTTCTGGACCGGGAAACGCCGCATTGGCGGCAGGTGACTCTGAGGCAGCCGATTCGCTGGGCGGATGGCGATCCGCTGGAAGCGCTGATTTTCCGGTTGTATCTGTTGGCTGCCGAAGGCCCGTCACTGGATGGCGTAGCCCTTGGTGACGTGGTTGTTAAACCCTGGTCGCCGGCGGCAGCGACCGAGACGGAGTTGTCGGAAGCCTTTGGTTTGTTGGTGGATGCTCACTATCGCACCACGCCGGCGGACTTGCGCCAGTGGCTGGATGACCCGGCGGCGCAAAGCTGGCGGGCGGTGTCTCGTGGCAAAACCGTGGGGGTGCTCTGGGCCTCTGCAGAAGGTGGCCTTCCGGGTGATCTGGCGGTGAAGGTTTCGCGGGGTGAGCGACGTGTGCGGGGGCATATGCTGGCGCAATCTCTGGCGACTCACGGTGGTTTTCCGGAGGCGGCCAGTCAGCGCTACTTGCGAGTGGTGCGGGTGGCGGTATCAGAGCAGGCCCGGGGTCTGGGCGTTGGCAAACGATTGGTCAAAGCCGCCGAAGGTGCCTGCAAGGAGCAGAGCCTGGATGCCCTGGGCACCAGCTTTGGTGGCGATCCGGGCTTGCTGGCGTTCTGGCAATCCTGTGGCTTGCAGGTCGTGCGCTGCGGATTGCAGCAGGAGGCCAGTACCGGTGAGTATCCACTACAGATGCTCAGTGGTATATCGCCGGAGGGCGAGGCGCTTGGGCATCGGTTGCGGCGGCGGTTTGCCCGCCACTGGCCGGTGCTGGTGCCCCGGAACTGGCCCGGCATGGCGCCGGATTTGCTGGCGGCAATTACCGCCGATCTGCCGGCAACCGGCGAGCCGGATGCGGATGACCTGCGGGATCTGCAGAGCTTTGCCGAGGGGTTCCGGGGCTTTGAACTGACGTTGCCCCTGTTGCGGGAGGCGTCCGGCTATCCCGGCCTGATGGCCTGGATGTCAGGGCAGCCGGACCGGGATCTGTGGTGTCGCGCCGTACTTCAGGGCTGGTCCTGGCATCGGTTGCGGATGCAGGGGTTATGCACTGGCCAGAAAGATGGGGAGGCCCGGCTCCGGCAACTGGTTCAGGACAGGTTCATGGGGTCGTTTGAGTCATCCCAGACCGGCTGAAAATGCTGTTCCACAACATCTTCAGGCACATCAGCGACGGAGGCATAGGACCACTTCGGCGATTTGTCCTTGTCGACCATCAGTGCCCGGATGCCTTCGGCCAGGTCCGGGCGGCGGATGCATTCCAGGGCGATGGCCAGTTCCATGCGGAACATGTCTTTCAGTGACATTTGCTGGCCCTTGCCTATCTGATTCCAGACCAGCCAGGGCGTTACCGGGCAACCATTGGCGAGATTCTCGGCGCAGCTTTGCCACCAGGGATCGTCGCTCCGGTGGTCCAGCAGGTGTTCGACAATGGCCGGAAGATCATCTCCGGTAGCCAGTTTGGCGATGGTCTGTTCGTGCTGTTCCAGATGGCCATCCGGCAAGGCCCGATAATCCAGAGCTTCGTGCTGACTGATCAGTCGGAACAGCTGGTTGTCGTCAACCGCTGGCTCTCCGCTCCACTGTTGGTCCTGTAGATGCTCCAGCAAGCTGTCAAAATGATCCGGCTGAAGGATCAGGTCGGCCAGCCCCACGCGCATGGCATCGGCCGCATTCAGGCGGGCACCGGTCAGACCCATGAACAGGCCCAGGCGACCGGGCAGGCGGTTCAGAAACCAGCTGGAGCCGGCGTCGGGAAACAGGCCAATGCTGATTTCCGGCATGGCCAGGGTGACATCGGGGGCGATCAGCCGGTATCGACACGCGGACAGCAGTCCCAGACCCCCGCCCATTATTACGCCGTGAGCCAGGCCGACAACCGGTTTGGGAAAGCGATGCAGGGTGTAATCCAGACGGTATTCGGCGGTAAAGAACCGGACCGGGGCTTGTGTGTCGCCGTCACCCTTGAGGCCTTCATAGAGTGCGCGGAGATTAGCGCCGGCACAAAAAGCCCGGTCGCCGCTGCCTCGTAGAACCACCAGGCAGATACGGTCGTCGTCGGCCCATTTTTCGAGCGTGGCCTGAGCGTCATTGACCATATCTTCGGTCAATGCATTCAGGGTTTTCGGGGCGTTCAGTGTCAGCAGGCCGATATGGCCTTCCCGGCACGGTAGTTCCTGAATATCTATCGGCATGGGCGCTGTCTCCAGGGGGACTGGTTTACGGTTTATCCTTACTGTGATTTACTCCTTTCAGGAGTAAAAGAGGACTATGGTCGCACCAAGGTCATTGATAAATCGCATGTGAGTCAAGGAATGGCTGTGCTATAAGTAAGCAACAATTGCTGTTCGGCATTTTGTTCATCTGAATAACGAAAAAACCATGAGAGGGTGATCCCTATGAATATCAAACATTACGCAGTTGCTGGTCTGTTCGCGCTGGGTGTTGCAGCGCCGGTAACTTCCATGGCCGCAGACGCAGAAGCCGGTAAGGCAAAAGCAGCGGTATGCGCAAGCTGCCACGGCCAGAACGGTATTTCTCAGGTACCGATTTATCCGAATCTGGCCGGTCAGAAAGAACAGTATCTCGTAGATTCCCTGAAAGCCTACAAGAACGGACAGCGTTCAGGTGGCCAGTCAGCACTGATGATTCCACAAGCCAAGAACCTGAGCGATGAAGATATCGCGAACCTGGCGGCTTACTTCTCAAGCCTGCCGGCTGGCGGCAAGTAAAGTCTCTGGCTTTCAGCAGTGTGGCTCAGGCCACACTGCTCCTGACAATCCGGTAGCTGGGCCGATAGGCTGATGTTCCCGGTAGTTTCATCCGGTTCTGGGTAACAAACTGTTCCAGCATGGCTTCCAGCGGTTTGATCAGTGTCGGATCCCCGGCAATTTCAAACGGCCCTTTTTCCTGAACCTGCCTGATTCCACTCTCCTTCACATTCCCGGCAACAATGCCACTGAACGCCTTGCGAAGATTAGCCGCAATCATGTGGACCGGCTGATCCCGGTGTAGGGCCAGAGCACGCATGTTTTCGTGGTCGGGCTCGAACGGCATCTGGAAGACCGGATCGATTTTCAGCATCCAGTTAAAGTAATAGGCATCCTGCATGGCGCGGCGGAAGGTTTCCACATCCTTGATGCCGGTGCGCACTACCTGAGCCACTCTGACCGGATCATCGATGATGATTTCGTACTTGCTGGAAGCTTCATCGCCGAGGGCGTTGCGGATGAACTTGTCGATCATGTCGAAATATTCGGCGTTTTCCTTCGTGCCGGTAAAGACGACCGGGAACGGCAGGTCAGCGTTGTCCTGATGCAGCAGGATGCCCAGCAGATAGAGGATTTCTTCAGCCGTGCCGACGCCACCCGGGAACACAATAACGCCGTGGCCGCAGCGTACAAAGGCTTCCAGGCGCTTCTCGATATCCGGCATGATCACCAGCTCGTTAACAATCGGGTTCGGCGCTTCAGCACCGATAATGCCCGGCTCGGTGATGCCCACATAGCGACCGTTTCTCACCCGTTGCTTGGCGTGGCCAATGGTGGCGCCTTTCATGGGGCCCTTCATGGCCCCGGGACCACAGCCGGTAATGATGCTCAGGCCGCGCAAGCCCAGTTGGTGGCCCACTTCCTTGCTGTACTGGTATTCATCCTGGCCAATGGAGTGGCCGCCCCAGCACACCACCATATCCGGCTGACGCCCGGGTTCAAGCACCCGTGCATTGCGCAGGATATGGAACACCAGGTTGGTGATGTCTTCCGGGTTGTCGCCGCGAAAACCGGCAATGGTCTGGGGGATCGAATGGGTATAAACGATGTCCCGCAGCACGGAAAACAGATGCTCACGAAGAGCGCGCAGCAACTCGCCATCAACAAAGGCATGGGCGGGCGCGTTGATCAGTTCCAGCTTCAGACCCCTGGGCTGCGGCACCAGACGTACATCAAAATCCGCATGGGCTTCCATCAGTGACTTGCAGTCATCGGTTTCCACGCCGGTATTGAGTACCGCCAGGGCGCATTGGCGGAACAGGCGGTACAGGCCACCTTCACTCCGGTCTTTAAGCCGGTTTACCTCGTGGGCGGAAAGAATTTCCAGAGACCCTTCGGGCGACACGAGCGCGTTGATTGTGGGTTCAGTCATGTAACGGTGAAACTCCTGATGGTTTCGGCAACGCCGGATTTTGAGGCAATCTGACAACAAGGTACACTAAGCGTTTTCCACTCCATACGCCATCCGACAAAATTCTGATTCATGAAACTTCTTATTCGTCCTGCCGCGGAAGTGGCTATCAAAAGTAAGCCCGTTCGCCAGCAGCAAATGCGCCAACTGCGCCAGAATATTCGTAAACTGCTCAAGCGTATCGATGAAGACGTTCAGGTAGATGGTAGTTGGGACCGGATTGATATTAATGTTCCGGATGACCGAGGACTTTATAGCCCGGTCATTGATGAATTGCTGCGTATTCCGGGTATTTCCACGATTCAGGAAATAGAAGTGCATCCGCTGACGTCGCAGGAGAATATTGCCGAAAAAACGGTGGCTGCCTACAAGGGCCGTCTGGAAGGCAAGACTCTGGCGGTGCGCGCCCGGCGCATTGGCAAGCATGACTTCCGCTCCATTGATCTTGAGCGCACGGTGGGTGCAGCGCTGCTCAAAGCTTACGACACCGCCGGTGTGGATCTGAAGTCACCCCAGGTAGAAGTGCGGGTGGAAGTGAAAGACGACAGCTTTCACATTGCCACGCGCAAGCATCAGGGCATGGGCGGTTACCCGGTCGGCTCGGTGGATACTGTGATGACGCTGATTTCCGGTGGTTACGATTCGTCAGTTGCCGCTTACCTCATGATGCGCCGGGGGCTGCGTAATCATTATCTGTTTTTCAATCTGGGTGGTACCGCTCACGAAGTGGGTGTTCGTCAGGTGGCTCATTACTTGTGGCAGCGCTACGGCGCCTCGCACAGTGTGCTGTTTGTTTCAGTGCCGTTCGACGGCGTGGTAGCAGAAATCATGCGTTCGGTGAATAACCGCCACTGGGGCGTGGTACTCAAGCGCCAGATGCTCAAAGCTGCCGCTGAAATTGCCGGCCAATTAAACGTTTCCGGGCTGGTGATGGGCGATGCCGTGGCTCAGGTGTCCAGTCAGACCCTGCAGAACCTGAACGTGGTAGACCGGGCGTGTGAAGACGTGGTGTTGAGGCCGTTGATCGCTATGGACAAGCAGGAAATTATCCGCATTGCCCATGACATTGGCACCGAAACTTTCGCCCGAAACATGCCGGAGTACTGTGGAGTGATTTCGCAGCGGCCGGCCACTCGGGCAAAATTGCATCGGGTAGAGGCGGACGAGGCCGCTATGGACCCGCAGGCACTGGTTCAGGCGGTTGAGAATCGGGAAGAGACGCCCATCAGCCGCCTGCTCGATGCAACGGTCACGCCGGAAGAGGTGGAACTGGTGCAAACGCCAGCGGTGGACGATGTCATTATTGACGTTCGTCATCCCTCCGAAGAGGAGCGCTCACCGCTGACACTGACCAATAACGAAGTACTGAAAATTCCGTTTTACGAACTCAACCAGCAGGTTGAAACGCTGCCGCAGAACCGGCAGTACCTGCTGTACTGCGACAGGGGCACCATGAGTCGCATGCACGCCGGCCATCTCAAAGCCGAAGGGCATGACAACGTCAAGGTGTATGCCCCGGCTTCCTGAGCAAGCAGGGCGTTAGCCCTGCATTCCCTTGAAGAACTCGTTTACGTTGGTGGTCAGCGCTTCCAGATCGTAACCGCCTTCCTGAATGACCAGCGTTGGCAGGCCCAGTTGGCTGACATGGGTGCTCAGCCTGCGGAAGCCTTCAGAAGACACTGACACCTTGGCCTGGGGGTCGTTCTTGTAGATGTCGAAACCCAGGGTAAGGATAACGGCATCCGGCTGATAAAGGCCGATAGTGG
>JAVLAV010000043.1:0-3189 GCA_031580735.1 Marinobacter sp. | reverse complement strand
GAAGAAATCTTCCTCGCTGGAACCATGGGGCATCGGCATGTTGATGTTGTAGCCGTAGCCTTCACCCTCGCCACGTTCGTTTTCATAACCACTGACCACCGGGTAGAAGTTGGTGGGGTCGCCGTGAATGGAAACGTACAGTACATCGCTGCGATCGTAGAAAATTTCCTGAATACCCTGACCGTGGTGCATGTCGGTATCGAGAATCACGATGCGCGGGAACCGGCTCTTCATGTGTTCCGCGGCAATTGCGGCGTTGTTCAGGTAACAGAAACCACCGGCGGCATCCTTACGGGCATGGTGGCCCGGTGGGCGGCAAACGGCATAAGCATTGCGCTCGCCGGCAATCAGCGAGTCAGCGGCACCCAACGCAGTCTGGGCTGACCAGTAGGCCGCTTTCCAGGTGCCTTCGCCAATCGGACAGCTGCCATCGGCCTGGTAACGGCCCGCTTCGGCCAGGATGCCGTGCAGGGCGTTGGGCGAGCGTACCCAGATGTTTGAAATCACCTCATCGCCCCAGTCGCCCATTTCCGACCAGCGCCGGTGGGCCGATTCCAGAAAGCGCAGATACCCCAGATCATGAACCCGGGAAATCGGAGCCGCCCCCTGATCTGCAGGCTGCAGCACGGAAATACCCATGCTTCTGAGCCCTTCTAGCATCAGTTCCGTCCGCGCTGGCACTTCCTGCGGTTCACGCATTTGGCCGCGGGTAAAATAAGTCTTCGGAACGTGCAGATCCTGTGACGGATGGAAAAACGCTTTCATGTTCGGTCTCCTCGGGAATATCTCAACGACCTGACTTTACAGGTTGCCTCTATCGATCCACTATGAAAGACATTATGTATTGACGCAACACGTCCCTGCACCGGGGCGTCAATAAAATCTGACACGCGTAAACTCTCAACAGGAGCCGAGATGATCGAGTCACCATTGCTGGAAAACCTCACGGGTTACATCGGCGGCCGCTGGACCGACAGCGCCGAAGGCAACACCTTTGATGTCTACAATCCCGCCACGGGCGAGGTGATCGCAAAGGTTCCCTCGATGCCGGAACAGGACATTCTGGATGCGGTGGAAGCAGGCAAGTCGGCACTCCGGCTGACCTCTCCGTATTCCCTCGAAACCCGCCGCAAGTGGCTGGAAGATATTCGCGATGCGCTCAAGGAAAATCGTGAAGAGATCGGCCGTATTCTGTGCATGGAACACGGCAAGCCGTGGAAAGAAGGGCAGGGCGAGGTCGATTACGCTGCCGGCTTCTTTGATTACGCCGCCAAGCACGTGCAGGCGCTGGACTCCCATACGCTGCCGGAAAAACCCAAGGATTGCAGCTGGACGGTTCATTACCGCCCGATTGGTGTCACGGGCCTGATCGTGCCCTGGAACTTTCCCATCGGTATGATTGCCAAGAAGCTGTCTGCAGCACTGGCCGCCGGCTGCCCGTCGGTGATCAAACCGGCCAGTGAAACCCCGCTGACCATGGTCGCCTTCTTCAAGATCATGGATAAGCTCGACCTGCCAGACGGCATGGTGAACCTGGTGATGGGTAAAGCCAGCGTGATTGGCAAAGTACTGTGTGAACACAAAGACGTACCCATGCTCAGCTTTACCGGCTCCACCGAAGTGGGCCGCAAATTGATCATCGACACCGTTGATCACGTCAAGAAGCTGTCTCTGGAGCTGGGCGGTAACGCGCCGTTCATCGTCTTTGACGACGCCGACCTGGACGCAGCCGCTGACAACCTGATTGGCAACAAATTCCGTGGTGGCGGCCAGACCTGCGTCTGTGCCAACCGTATCTTCGTGCACGAGAAAGTCGCCGATGCCTTCGGTGAAAAGCTGGCCGAACGGGTGAATAAGATGACCGTGGGCGATGGCATGAACGAGGGCGTGGATATCGGGCCGCTGGTGAACAAGCCAGGCTTCGACAAGGTTAAACGCCACCTGGAAGATGCCCTGGAAAAAGGCGCGAAACTGGTGGCCGGCAAGCAGCCGGGTGAACTCGGCGAAGGCCTGTTCTTCCCGCCCACGGTGGTACATGGCGTAAACCGTGACATGGCTTGCTATCAGGAAGAAACCTTTGGCCCGCTGGTGCCGATGGCACTGTTCCGCACCGAAGACGAAGTGATCGAAGCCGGTAACGACACCGAATTCGGCCTGGCTTCCTACGTGTTCACCGCTGATGCCGAGCGCGCCCAGCGTGTTGCTGCCGGCCTGCGTTTCGGCCACGTTGGCTGGAACACCGGCACAGGCCCGACTCCGGAAGCCCCGTTCGGTGGCATGAAGTCCTCCGGCATCGGCCGTGAAGGTGGTCTGGAAGGCTTGTTTGAGTTCGTAGAACCACAAACCGTTCCCAGAGGCTTCTGAACCTTTAAACAAGGCAAGCCTTCACCATCAGGTGGCCTCCCCACCCGCGGGCTTGAATAGCGCAGGGGCAGGTGCCGCTCTCCAGGACTGTCTGTGGCCATGGATGGCCACAGTCAAGCGCACATGGAAGTGCTCGTAGCGTGTCCTGGAGAGCGGTACCTGCCCCTGTGCGATAGCTCCCCGTTTAGAGGGCTAAGAGCCCCACCTCCAGGGCAAAAGAAATCCCCGTTTTCTCCTGTTATACTCTCCCACCTGTTTATTTAACCAGTAGCGAACGGATTTTTATGGACGTTTCCCACATCATTGATCCACTCAACGACGCCCAGCGTGAGGCTGTCACCGCCCAGAACGACCATCTTCTGGTATTGGCCGGTGCCGGCAGTGGCAAAACCCGGGTGCTGGTGCACCGCATGGCGTGGTTGATGGGGGTGGATCAGGTGCCGCCCACGTCCATCCTGGCGGTGACCTTCACCAACAAGGCCGCCAGGGAAATGCGTTACCGGGTGGAGCAGATGATGAACATTCCCACCCGGGGCCTGTGGATTGGTACCTTTCACGGCATTGCTCACCGGCTGCTGCGGGCGCACTGGAAAGATGCCGGCTTGCCGGAAAACTTTCAGGTGCTGGACAGCGACGACCAGTTGCGCATGATCAAGCGAGTGATGCGGGAAAACCAGATTGATGAAAGCCAGTGGCCACCCAAGCAGGCCCAGTGGTTTATCAGTGCCCAGAAAGACGAAGGCCTGCGGGCCGGGTGGCGCTGCACCTGCGGCAGGTTATGACGGGCAATCAGTGCGTCCATATTATGCCGCTGCGCCTCCGGAT
>JAVLAV010000042.1:0-26504 GCA_031580735.1 Marinobacter sp. | reverse complement strand
ATTCGCGTTTGAAGCTCGGCTCGGTGGGCATGGGCGTCTCCGGGGATTGGTGAAAACGCCCATTGTACCGGTTAAGAGGCCTTGATGAATGCTGTCAATTCAAGGCATTGCGCAGGGCTGCCAAAAGCGTGATCACGCCATGCGCTTCATGATGCGATCACCCAGCATGTACTGGTGTGCCAGGGCGGCGGCCACATGCAGGCCGATCATAACCCACAGCGCATTGGCCAGGGCTTCGTGCAGGTCTTCACCACTGTCTTCCAGCCATTCGATCTCGGGGCCGTAACCCACCAGAGTCCAGCCGAAGAAACTCACCGTTTCGCCCTCACCGATGGACGTGGCCAGGCCGGTCAGTGGCATCAGGATCATCAGGGCGTACAGTGCCAGGTGTCCCAGCCGTGCCATGGTGGCCCAGTGTGTCGGTGGTTGTACCCGCGAGCGGTTTAGCCAGCGCCACAGGCCCCGGAGCATTACTAGGGCCAACAGCGCCAGCCCAAGGCTCTGGTGCCAGGCCATCAGCGAGCGTTCGGAAAAGCTGTGTTCCAGTGCCTCGAACCAGACCTCGCTGGCGAGCATGAGCAGAAGCAGAACGGCCATGCCCCAGTGCAGGGTCCGGGCTACTGCCCCGTAGCGGTTTTCGGTATCCATCATTGTCATGATCAATCTCCCTGGTCACGGGCGGGGGGATTTCCCAATCCCCCCGCCGCGAGTCGACGTGTCAATCCCGGCTGCCGCCGCGAACCGGGGCGCCGTAGCGATTGAATTCCTGTTCACGCATCAGGTTGTCTTCGGCATCGCGCAGCTGAACGCGATAGGTGCCGTCATCGGTCTCGTCAACGGTCACGTCCACCCCGGGACCAAACCGGCGAAGCGCCTGACCATAGGCCATGATGCGCATTTCTTCGGTGCTGTACTGCTTCATTTCTGACTGCATCCGCTTGTCGTCATCGCGATACTCGTAGCGGTCGTCGTCCCAGTAATCATCGCTAGCCGACACCAGCAACGGTGCAGCACTGAGCAGGGCGGCTGCGGACAAAGCGGCAATTGTCGTGGTCTTTTTCATGACAGAACTCCTTGTTGATTGAACCCATTGAACCGCGATGGTTGTCATCGCTGGTTGAGAGTTATTGCAACAGGCAAACGTCGCAGAAATGTCTCGGGCGGGCGGCGACTTTGTCGCAAATTGTCTCAGCGGCCGGTATTGCGACATTTTTTGACAACCTCATGCCCAAGCCGGGCGCACAGTTCCCTATAATCGGGGCATCAGTACACAGAGGGAGTGACCCGTGAACGCCACGTCCACAATCCTGGTGGTCGACGACCACCGCGACATTCGCGATCTGGTGGGTCGTTATCTGCAGGAGCACGGCTTGCGCGTGTTGCTGGCGGATAGCGGCGATGCCATGAAACGCCAGTTGAAGGATCACGTGGTGGATCTGGTGGTGCTGGATATCATGATGCCGGGCGACGACGGCCTGACGCTGTGCCGATACCTGCGGGAACACACCGACTTGCCGGTGATCTTGCTGACCGCGATGAGCGAGGAAACCGACCGCATCGTAGGGCTGGAAATGGGTGCCGATGATTATCTGACCAAACCCTTTAACCCCAGAGAGTTGCTCGCACGTATCAAGGCGGTACTGCGCCGGGCGGTTGCATTACCCCCTCAGCGCAGCTCAATGGCCGGCCAGCGTTTGTGTTTTGATGGCTGGACCCTGAACGTTGACCGGCATCAGCTGACCGACCCGGAAGGGGTTGAAGTGTCGCTCAGCACGGCGGAATACAAACTGTTGCTGGCGTTTCTGGAACACGCCGGTCGGGTGTTGTCCCGGGACCAGCTGATGGACCTGACCCTGGGCCGGGACGCCGATGCCTTTGACCGGAGTATTGATAATCACGTCAGCCGCCTGCGCCGGAAAATGGACCCGGACCCACGTCATCCCCGCCTGATCAAGACCATCTGGGGCGGCGGTTATCAATGGATTGCCAATGTTGAAGAGGCCCCGGTATGAGAATCTGGCCCCGGCGCGCCGCCGGACAGTTGGCGCTGCTGCTGGTTCTGGTCTTGCTGGTGGCGCAGATCATCACCATTGCCATCCTGGCCGGTGAGCGCCAGGGGGCCCTGCGCAGCGCGAGTCTTGAGCACGTGCTGCAGCGGGTTGCCGACGCCCATGCGTTGCTGGATACCACGGACCCGCAGCGCCAGGAGCGGGTTTTGCGAGCACTTTCCAGCCCGACTCTGCAGCTTTCTATCGACACAACGCCCTACCTGCCCCGCGATGAGGATTCCGCCATGGCCGGGCGGCTGGCCCGGGAGTTTGAAACGCCCCCGACCGGCATGCGCGCCACTATGGAGGCGGATGAAGAAGAATGCCTGCCTGATCGTTATCGCAACCGTGAGGAAGACCATGATCATGACCGGGACGATGACGATCATGATGAGGGCCACGACGAAGACCATGATGAAGAAGACGAAGATCACGAGGACGAGTACCACAAAGAGGACGATGACCGGCACGAATGCCCGCCCATTCTGACCGCCTCGCTGACCCTGGCGTCCGGGCAATGGCTTAACGCCCGGGCCCAGCCGCCGGCGCCTTCCTGGCTCTGGCTCAAGGCCACGCTCACCAGCGTGGGCATTACCGCCGTGCTGCTGATGCTGTCGCTGTTACTGGCGATCCGCCGCATCCTGCAGCCGGTGAATGAACTGAGCCGGGCGGCCCAGGCGTTTGGCCGGGGCGAAAAGATCGAAATACCGGAACGCGGGCCGGAGGATATCCGGGAAGTGACCCGGGCGTTCAACCTGATGCAGCACCAGGTCAGCCGGGCCCGGGAAGACCAGGCTCGTTTGCTGGCCGCCCTGGCCCACGACCTGAGAACGCCGATTACATCCATGCGCTTGCGTGTGGAAATGCTGCCGGAAGGCGAGGACCGCAGTCGGCTTCTGGATTCCCTGAGGGAGATGCAGCAGTTGGCGGAATCGACCCTGGATTTCATTCGCGGCAGCACCACGGAGACGCATCGCAAGTACGACCTTGAATCGTTGCTGGACAGTCTGTGCGGAGATCTGCAGGAGATGGGGCTGGCGGTAACGCTGGCTGATGGCCCCAGGTGTGTGCTTCACGGACAGCCGGAAGCGGCCAGGCGGGCTCTTCGCAACCTCATCGAGAACGCGGTGAATTACGGCGAGCGGGCGGACGTATCTCTCAACTGCTCGGAGCGTGAAGCAATTGTGACCATCATCGATCAGGGCCCGGGTATTCCCGAGGCGGAATGTGAGCGGGTGTTCCAGCCGTTTTACCGCCTGGAACAGTCCCGCAGTCGGGACACCGGCGGTGCCGGGCTGGGGTTGGCCATTGCCCGTACCCTGGTCCGGGCAATGGGTGGCGACATCGTGCTTGGGGCCGGCATTCATGGGAAGGGGCTGAGGGTGACAGTGACGCTGCCGAAGGGAGTGGTAGAAAAGGACAATCGGTGAAGCCGGATTGGTCGGCTTTGACTCACCGCCTGGTTGCGGGCAGCCCGATGTGCACACACAGCCCCGGTTGCCCGTCGGCCCGATTGGCCAGTGATAACTGGCCGCCATGCAATTCGGCGATTCGCCGGGCAATGGCCAGCCCCAACCCGGCGCCGCCGCCTACGCGCTGATCAAGCCTGACGAATCGGCTCAATGCCCGTTCCCGCTCGGTCTCGGGAATGCCCGGGCCCTGGTCGCACACTGTGATCGAGTAGCCTTCTCCCGACGGAGACAGGTGCGTGGTAATGGTAGTGTGTTTCGGGCTGTACTGAATGGCATTGGCCAGTAGCGAGCGCATCAGGGTGTTCATCAGTGCGCTGTGACACGGCACCAGGGCCTGGCCGTCGGTGTCGTCTTCCAGGGTTGGCTCGATGTCTTTCCTGAGTGCTAATGGCACCACATCTGCGATGCTCTGCTCGATCAGGGCGGACAGGTTATGGGGCGCCGGCTTGCCGTCCAGCCCGGCATCAACCCGGCTCAGCAGCAGCATCTGCTCGACCAGGTGCACCATTCGGTCCACCGCGCTGGTCAGGCTGCGGAATTGTTCCGGGTTATCCGCACAGGCTTTCTCCAGGTTGAGTCGCAACACCGACAGGGGCGTGCGCAATTCATGCGCAGCATCGGCCGAGAAGCGCCGTTCCCGTTCAAGCGCCAGATTCAGGCGTTTGAGCAGGCCATTTACCGCCTGCACCAGTCCGGCTACTTCTTTGGGGGCCTGGCGGTCATCGAGCGGATGAATGTGCTCCGGTGCCATGTTCCGCACGGGCGCTTCCAGCCTGCGCAGAGGGCGGAAACTCAGTTGGGTGGCGGCAATCACGGCCAGAGCCAGTAATGGCAGAGCGATCAGCAGGGGCAGGATGTTGCCCAATGCCAGCTCCTGGCTCAGTTCCTTGCGGATGTCCTCCCTTTGGGCGGTGCGAATCCAGAAGCCGGTCTCCGGATCATGAAGGGTAAAGGTTCGCCAGCGGTAGCCGGTGGATTCCGCCCAGGTGTAACCCGGCACCAGCCCTTCGCTGTCGTCCGCTTTTAAAGTGTCCAGAACAGGCTCACCCTCCGCACTCCAGACTTCGAACGCCAGCTTCTTTTCATACTTGTGGCCTGCGCCGTTGGGCAGAACTTCGTCCCGGTCCGCCTCCAGTTCGGCGTCCGGGAGGCTGGTGTCAGGTAGCTGGAGCGTGTCCCTCAGCGTGGTGGCGAGCTGGTCTGCAGACTGGGTATCAACAAGATGGCGGACCACGCCCTGCACAATCCTCGTGCTCTGGGCCAGTTCCGCATCGAACAGTTCTTCGAGTTCGTGGTTGCTCTCCACATAGCTCCAGCCGGCGGCCACCATGGCAATCAACAACACGGCCGAGGTCACCAGCAAAATCAGGGTGCGGGTCAGTGACATGGTTCGGCCTCTGCCGCAGCGCTGTCCAGCAGGTAACCGACGCCCCGCACGGTACGGATAGTGCTCTTGCCAACCCGGCGGCGCAGGTGGTGAATGTGCACTTCAAGAGCATTGCTTTCCGCGCCCGCTTCCCAGCCGTACAGTTGTTCCTCCAGCCGGCGGCGTGTCGCGACCTGATCCGGGTGGCGCATAAGGTATTGCAGGATCTGGAATTCACTGCGCGGCAGGGTGTTGGCCTGGTTGTCCAGAATAAGCTGACCGGAGTCGGTATTCAGTGTCAGGCGCCCCACCTGAAGTCCGGACAGGGAGGGCCCATTGGCACCACGGCGGGTCACCGCCCGAATGCGCGCCTTGAGTTCGGCCATGGCGAAAGGCTTGGTAAGGTAATCATCCGCACCGGCGTCCAGGCCCTGGAGTTTCTCATCGAGTTCGGTGCGGGCGGTCAGAATGATGATGGGCGTCCGGTTACCTTTTTGCCGGGCTCTTCGCACAACCTCCAGGCCATCCAGTCGCGGCAGGGTAAGGTCGAGAATGATCAGGTCAAACGAGTCTTCCACGATGGCGTTCACCGCCTGCTGGCCGTCGTCCAGCCAGTCTACGGTGTTCTGGTCCTCGCGCAGCATGTCCAGCATGGTTTGCGCCAGGGGGTGATCGTCTTCTACCAGCAGTATTCGCATCGCTTGCGCCCTGTTTGCCCTACCGCCCTAGAGTCTGCCACAGAAAGCTTAAGGCGAGCTTAAGAATTCTGTCCGGTTTGGTTAAGGGTTGCTTAAGCCCGGGGCCCTACTCTGGCAATCGTGATGAAAAGGCATGAGACCTTCTTTCGATTGCTGGAGTGCAGCCATGACCGACCCGATGACAATATCCGCCTGTTGCCCGCCGGAGTCCCCGGATGTGGTACCCGTGTTCCGGTGCGCCGGTCGCTGGCTCAGTGAGATTAAGGCCGACACCGAAACCGCCGCCAACACCACCGCCTTTATTCGCCGACGCTTCCTGCAGGCCTATGGCGCCGAGCCGGTGTTGCGGGTGCCGGGCCTGTTGGCGTTGACCACGGCCCAGGGCTCGTTACTGGCGGCCGTGGGGATTCGCAACGCCCATCAGGAACGGCTGTTCCTGGAGGATTACCTGTCAACGCCGGTGGAGATGGTTTTGCCCGTGCCCGGTCAGGATCGCAGCGACATTGCTGAAATCGCGCACCTTGCGGGGGTGGAAGCAGGCGTGAGCCGATACCTGTTTGCTTCACTGTCGCTGTGGTTGCGCAAGGCGGGCTTTCGCTGGGTGGTCTGTACCGGCACCGATCAGCTGCGCAACAGCTTTCACCGCCTTGGAATTCCCACTCACGTGATGGCGGATGCCGATCCTGCCCGCCTGGCCGACGGCGGTGCCGGTTGGGGGCTTTACTACGAACATCAGCCGGTGGTGATGGCCATTCGCGTGGCTGACGGCATGGCGGCCCTGGAAAACGGTGGTTTGCTGAAGCTGGTACGGCCCGTGGCGCCGGCAGGCATCAACCCGGCCAATGGAGGTGAGCTGTATGGCCACCTTGCCTGAACTCATTCAAGCGCAGGCGCGGAAACACCCGGAGCGGGTGGCGCTGCGGGGAGCCGATGGCACGCTCACCTACCGCCAGATGTGGCAGGCCGCCGGAGAACTTGCTCAGCAATTGAAAGACCGTGGCCTTCGACGGGTGGGGCTGTGCGGTGACAACTCCGTGGCCTGGGTGCTGGCGGATCTGGCCTGCCTGCTGGCGGAGGTGGTGTGTGTGCCGGTGCCGGTGTTCTTCTCCCACGGTCAGACGAATCATTTAACCCAACGCGCGGCACTGGACGCTCTGCTGTTCAGCGACGCCTCGGCACCGAACGCCGCACAGTCGCTGGGCCGCGGAGTGTCGCTGCAATCCCTGCCGGTGTTTCCGGCACCGGCCCGGATGCCGGAGCAGACGGCCAAGATTACGTTCACCTCTGGCAGCACCGGTACCCCGAAGGGCGTATGCCTGTCCGCGAGCCAGATGACCGCCACGACCCTGGCCCTGAAAGCACGTCTTAAGCATGTAGAGCTTGAGCATCACCTTTGTGTCCTGCCGCTGGCCACCCTGCTGGAAAATATCGCAGGTGTTTACCTGCCCCTGCTGATGGGTGCCACGGTCACCGTTGCCCCTTTGAAAAGCCTGGGCATGAGCGGCAGCAGCGGCCTGTCGGTGGCGCGACTGGTGGCCGGTGTCCGGCAGGACCGACCGCATTCCATGATACTGGTGCCGGAGCTAGCGATGGCTCTGGTCAGGGCGGCGGAGCAGGGCGAACTGGATGGCAATCGCTTCCGCTTTCTCGCCGTCGGTGGTGGTCGGGTGTCTCCGGCTCTGCTGGCGCGAGCTGACGCGGTTGGATTGCCCCTGTACGAAGGTTATGGGTTGTCGGAATGCGCCTCTGTAGTGGCGTTGAATGTGCCCGGCGCGACCCGCCCCGGCACCGTCGGTCAGCCACTGCCCCACATAGAGGTGCGGGTGGACGACCATCATCGCATTCTGGTTCGTGGCAACACCCATCTGGGCTATCTGGGGGACGAGCCGGCACCTGAAAAGGGCGGTGAGCGCTGGCTGGATACCGGTGATTTGGGGTCGGTTGCCCCGGACCGCTTCCTCTCGGTCAATGGCCGGGCCAAAAATCTGTTAATCACCAGTTTTGGCCGCAACATCAGCCCCGAGTGGCTGGAAAGTGAGCTGATTCAGGCCGTGGGCGCGCAGCAGGCGGTGGTCTTTGGTGATGGTGAGGTTCAGCCCTATGGCCTGCTGGTGCTGGCGGGTAACCGCCCGGTCGACCCGGTACGACATGCCCTGACCCGCCTGAATCAGCGTTTACCGGACTATGCCCGATTGAGTTCGGTGTACGTCCGGCCCCAGCCCCTGACGGCCAGTCAGGGGTACATGACTGCTAACGGCCGGCCGGTGCGCCATCGTCTTCACGCGGATCTGGCCGTTCTGATGGCTGATGCCTTCCATCTTCGCCTGAATCAACCCGGAGCCGAGTCGTCTTCTATGGCTCCTTCTAATACCCACTGTCAGGAGTTCTGATCATGACGTTTTTTGAGCAACTGCAATCTGAAACCGCCGAGGCCCGGGCCCGTGTCACCAGCGCGCCGGTGATTACCGCCATCCGCGAAGGTCGTTTCAATCTCGAAGGCTACACCTGGTTCCTTACCCAGGCATATCACCACGTTAAGCACACGGTACCGTTGATGATGGCCTGCGGTGCGCAACTACCGGCGCGGCTGGAATTCGTGCGCAAGGCCCTGGTGGAGTATATCGATGAAGAATACGGCCACGACGAGTGGATTCTGGATGACCTGGTTGCCTGTGGTGAGGATCGTGAAATCATCCGCAACAGCCAGCCCGACACCAGCATTGAGTTGATGGTGGCCTACCTTTACGACGCCATCCAGCGGGGCAATCCGGCCACTTTCTTCGGCATGGTGCAGGTATTGGAAGGTACCTCCATAGAGCTGGCCACGCCGCTGGGCAAGGCAATCCAGGCCCAGCTGGGCTTGCCGGACGAGGCCTTCAGTTACCTGTATTCCCACGGAGAGCTGGACCAGGAGCACTTCGAATTCTTCCGCAACCTGATGAATGACATCACCGACCCAACCGATCAGCAGGCCATTATCGAAGGTGCCCGGATGGTCTACCGGCTGTACGGTGACATGCTGCACAACATTCCGCTGCAAACCGGTACCGGGGAGTCCAAACATGCAGCTGCGTGACCGCACCTTACTTTTGCTGGGGGCGTCGGGCGGCATTGGTCGGGCTCTGGTTGAGCCCCTGCAGGCAGCCGGAGCCCGGGTGATTACCGCCTCCCGCCGACCACAGAACCAAACACCCCGGGCCGGGGTGGTGACGGCCCACCTGGATTTGGCTGCGGACGACCTGGACCAGCAGCTCGAGCGTCTGAGCGAGACTCATCCCGACATCGACGGGGTTATCCACTGCGCCGGCCAGAACCGCTTTGCGGCCATCGACGAGCTGACCGTGGCCCAGATCGATGCGCAACTGGACGTCAACCTGCGCTCGGCCATGTTGCTGGCCCGACACTTTGTGCCCCGGTTCCGGAAATCGGGCACCGGCGCCCTGGTGTTTGTCGGCTCCACCTTCGGCAGCATCGGCTTCCCCGGTTATACCGGTTACTGCGCCAGCAAATTCGGCTTGCGGGGCTTCAGTGAGGCCTTGCGTCGGGAACTGGCGGACACGCCGGTGCAGGTGGTTTATGTCGCACCGCGCGCCACCCAAACCGCCATGAATCCGAGCGCGGTGGAAGAACTGAACCGCGCCCTGGGTAACAAGATGGACGCCCCGGAAAAGGTGGCCAGCAACATTCTGGCGGCGATGCGAAAAGACGAGAGACGGCGTTTTCTGGGCTGGCCGGAAAAGGCTTTTGTGGTGATCAATGGTCTGTTCCCCAAGGTGGTGGACAAGGCCATGTTGAAGCAGCTGCCGGTGATCCAACGATTCCTGAAAGGAGGTGCGTGATGATACGAACACTGATTCTGTCTTTCCTGGTGATCATGACGACACCGGTCTGGGCGGCGGACATGGCATCCGAACTGGCCGAAATCCAGTCACGCTGGGATGAAATTCAGTACCGGTTGCCGGAGGGTAAACAAGAGGCGGCCTTTGAAAAGCTCGCCAGGGAAACCGAGCAACTGGTAAACCGTTACCCGGGCAAGGCCGAGCCGTTGATCTGGCAGGGCATTGTGTTGAGCACCTATGCCGGTGCCAAGGGCGGGCTGGGTGCTCTGGGCGTGGTGAAGGATGCGAAGATCGCCCTGGAAAAAGCGCTTGAAATCGACCCTGACGCTCTCAATGGCTCTGCGTATACTTCTCTGGGCAGCCTGTATTACCAGGTTCCGGGCTGGCCTCTGGGATTTGGTGATGACGACAAGGCAAAAGCCTACCTGCAGAAGGCGCTGGCGCTGAATCCGGACGGCCTGGACCCGAATTATTTCTTCGGGGATTTCCTGCTTGAGCAGGACGAGCCACAAAGGGCCCGGGTGTACCTCCAGAAAGCGCTGGCCGCACCGGCCCGCCCGGGGCGATCCATTGCCGATGCCGGGCGTAAGCAGGAAGCCAAAAAGCGTCTGGACCAGATCTGACGGTCATACTCGATGATGGTGTGGGGTTATCGCTTCTATAAGAAAACAGCATTTCACCTTTATAGCAGTCAGGTATATGCTTAGAGCATAATTTGGCAATGCGACGACTTTACAGGTGAATACAATGACTCAGCCCATCGTCCAGCACTTTTTCGACGAACCCACCAATACCTTCAGTTATGTGATGCGGGATCCGGACAGCCAGGCCTGTGCCATTATTGATTCGGTACTGGATTTTGATTATGCCGCCGGTCGTACCGATGTGCGTTCGGCGGATGAGATTATCCAGTATGTGAACGACCACGACTTGTCCGTGGAGTGGATTCTCGAAACCCACGTACATGCCGACCACCTCTCAGCTGCGCCCTACCTGCATGAAAAACTGGGCGGCAAGACCGGCATTGGCGCGAACATTACCGTGGTTCAGGATGTCTTCGGCAAGGCCTTCAACGCCGGCACCGAATTTGCCCGGGACGGCAGTCAGTTTGACCGGTTGTTTGAGGAAGGCGACACCTTTGCGATTGGCAATCTGGAAGGCCGGGTATTGCATACGCCGGGCCACACCCCCGCTTGTCTGACCTACGTGATCGGGAACGCTGGTTTTGTGGGCGATACCCTGTTCATGCCGGATTTCGGCACCGCCCGTTGTGATTTCCCCGGAGGCGATGCCCGCACCCTGTATCAGTCGATCCAGAAGGTGCTGTCATTGCCGCCGGAAACCCGTCTGTTCATGTGCCATGACTACGGCACGCCGGACCGTGATGAATTCCTTTATATGACCACCGTAGCCGAAGAGCGTGAGGCCAATATCCACGTGCACGAAGGAGTCAGTGAAGAGGAATTTGTGAAAATGCGTTCCGAGCGGGATGCCACCCTGGACATGCCGCGGTTGATTCTCCCGTCCGTACAAGTAAACATGCGCGCCGGCCATATGCCTCCGGCCGAGGATAATGACCAGGTTTATCTGAAGATCCCTATCAACCTGTTCTGAGCAGCGCATGAACGTTAAACGCTATCTGCCCATTCTGCAGTGGGCACCGCAGTACGGTCGTGATCAGGCCACCAGTGATCTGGTGGCCGCCGTCATCGTGACCGTGATGCTCATTCCCCAGTCACTGGCTTACGCCCTGCTGGCCGGATTGCCGGCCCAGGTGGGCTTGTATGCCAGCATTCTGCCGTTGGTTATCTACGCGGTCTTTGGTACCAGCCGAACACTTTCCGTGGGCCCCGTGGCCGTCGCTTCGTTAATGACGGCGGCGGCACTGGCACCGCTGGCAGAGGCTGGAACTTCGGCTTACATTGCCGGAGCGGTGCTGCTGGCAGTGATGTCCGGCATCATGCTCACGTTAATGGGCATTCTGCGGCTTGGCTTTCTGGCGAATTTTCTCAGTCACCCGGTAATCTCCGGTTTTATAACCGCCTCTGGTATCGTTATTGCGGCCAGTCAGCTCAAGCACATTTTTGGTATTCAGGCGTCTGGCCATAACCTGGTCCAGATTATCCAGTCCATTCTGGCGTCTATTGGTGACACCAATCTCTATACGTTGGTTATTGGTGTCGGTGCCTGGGCATTTTTGTTGCTGGCGCGCAAGCATGTGAAACCTCTGCTCACCGGGCTCGGGGTAAAACCGAAACTGGCCGACATTCTGGCGAAAACGGCGCCGATTCTGGCTGTTGTAGTGACCACCCTGATCGCGTGGTTTTTCGGTTTGAGTGACAAAGGCGTGCGGTTGGTTGGCGAGGTGCCCTCCGGGTTGCCGGAATTCACCATGCCGGGCCTGGACCCGGGGCTGTGGTCTCAACTGGCGGTGAGTGCGCTGCTGATCAGCGTTGTGGGTTTTGTGGAGTCGGTGTCTGTGGGGCAGACGCTGGCAGCCAAACGCCGGCAACGCATCGATCCGGACCAGGAATTGATCGGCCTGGGTACCGCCAACCTGGGCTCCGGTTTTTCCGGCGGCATGCCGGTAACCGGTGGTTTTTCCCGCTCGGTGGTGAACTTTGACGCAGGCGCGGAGACACCCGCCGCGGGAGCCTACACGGCAGTGGGCATTGCACTGGCAACGCTTTTCCTGACCCCGGCCATTGCCTTCCTGCCGCAAGCGACACTGGCGGCCACCATTATTGTTGCGGTGACATCACTGCTTGATTTCCCGGCACTGGCGCGCACCTTTCGTTATTCCCGCCCGGATTTCGGCGCCATGCTGGCTACTATTGTGCTGACCCTCGTACACAGCGTTGAGGCAGGCATTATCGCAGGCGTGGCGCTTTCCATCGGCCTGTTTCTGTACCGTACCAGCCGGCCGCACTGTGCGGTGGTGGGTCGGGTTCCGGGCACCGAGCATTTCCGGAACGTGTTGCGCCACGATGTCGAGCTTTGCCAGCAGGTGACCTTTCTGCGCGTTGATGAAAGCCTGTACTTCGCCAACGCCCGTTTTCTGGAAGAAACCGTGATGGATCTGGTTACCCGTGAGCAGGAACTGACCGATCTGGTATTGGTGTGCCCGGCGGTGAATCTGGTGGATGCCTCGGCGCTGGAGAGCCTGGAAGCCATCAACGAACGTCTGAAAGATGCCGGTGTGCGGTTGCACCTGTCTGAGGTGAAAGGCCCGGTGATGGACAGGCTCAAAGGCACCGAGTTGCTCGAGCACATGGGGGGCAGGGTTTACCTGAGTACCTATGAGGCCTGGCAGGATCTGGCCGACGAAACTCTCCCGGCCTAGAATAGTGAGAGTGATCCCGTTGACCAGAAAGGCGGTATGTGTGAACAGGGCTTTCGCGGATACCCGATCCTGATACCGGTGAACCATCATGGGAATGACTGAGAATTTGCTGTCCACCGGTCAATGGCTGGTGACAGCCGTAATGTTTGTCTTGATCCTGATCGCAGCGATTCGCAGTGTGGACTGGAAGGCGTTCCGAAACGACAATGCCACACAGCATGCGTTTTTTGGTGCCGCTGTTGCGCTTGGGTTTGTCTGGCAGCTGCGGGCCGGTATTTCGCCTGGCCTGGCCATTCACATTTTCGGCCTGACGGTGATTACACTGATGCTGGGCTGGGCGCTGGCGGTACTCAGTGGCTTGCTGGCCCTGGTTATCACTGTTGTGACGGGCCGTGAGCCACTGGTGATGTTTGCTGCCAATGGCCTGATTACGGTGATGATTCCGGCACTGGTCAGTCATGGCATCATGCTTTGGGAGCGCCGCCGGAATTTTCGTAATTTCTTTGCGTATATCTTCGTCTGTGGCTTCTTTGGTGCAGGGCTTTCAGTAGCGGTCGCCGGCGTGGCTATGTGTCTGCTCTTGTGGACCAGTGGCACTTATACCTTTGACAATCTGGTACACGAATACATTCGTTACCTGCCGCTATTCATGCTCCCCGAAGGGTTCATCAATGGTGTTTTTGTGACCGGTTTGATGGTGTTCCATCCGGACAGGCTCAGCACGCTTGACCAGCGCAGGTATCGCTGAACGACGCAGCCTCAGTTGATATCGCACGGCTCCGAAACGGCCTTCAGGTCGTCAGCGTTCGTGTTCTGGCGAACCTTTTCCTGCCAGGCGTCGAGCCAGGGCAAAACATCGGCCGCTGGCATGGGCCTGGCAATGCCAAAACCCTGCACCTGATTACAGCCCATCTCCCGCAAGATGCCGGCAAGCTCCATGGTCTCCACGCCTTCCGCCAGAACCACACGGTTGAACCGTTGCGCCATGAAGATCACGCTCTCAACAATGGCCCGGTCGCTGTCATTGGCCAGCATGTTCAGGATAAAGCTCTTGTCGATCTTGATGACATCCACTGGCAGGGTACGAAGATAGGTCAGAGACGAGAAGCCGGTACCAAAATCGTCCAGCGCGACCTGCACCCCGAGTTCCTGGCAGTGTGAGAGTACGTTGCTGGCGCGCTTGGTGTCTTCAAGCGCGGTGGTTTCCAGGACTTCCAGGGTGATCTGGTCCGGACTGACTTCCGGGTGGCTTTGCAGGTAGCTGTTCAGGTACTCGGCAAAACTCCGGTCGATCAGGTGGGCAGAGCTGATGTTGATGGAAACCGCCAGGTTTTTACCCGCTTCCCGCCAGAGATTCATCTGATAGATGGCTTCTTTCAGTACCCACTGGCCCAGTGGGATTTCCAGGTGGCTGTTTTCGACAGCCGGCAGGAATTCACCGGGCGGCACCAGGCCTCTTACCGGGTGGTTCCAGCGGATCAGGGCTTCGAAGCCGGTGACCTCACAATCCGCCATTCGTACCTGTGGCTGGAAGTGCAGCTGGAATTCCTGATTGTCCAGCGCCCGGGTGATCTCTGTGAGCTGCTCGCGCCGAAGTCTGCGCGAGGCGTCCTCGCCCGGGTCAAACACCTGAAACTGATTGCGGCCTTTCTCTTTGGCGGAATACATGGCCTGGTCGGCATGGCGGATCAGGGCTTCGGCGTCAGTGTCATCGTCGGGGTACAGCGTGACCCCGAGGCTGGAAGTCAGCGAAATAGTGGTGTTGTCTTCAGTAACGATCGGTTCGCCCACGGTTGCGAGAATGCGTTGGTAGACAAGCTCGCACTGGTCGCTCTGGATCAACAGCACAAACTCATCCCCACCGATACGGGCCACGGTATCGCCGCTGCGAAGTGCTCGCACCAGGCGTTCGGCAGTGGTGCGCAGAATCTGGTTGCCGGTTTCCTGACCGTACTGATCATTCAGTGCCTTGAAGCCGTCGATATCCAGGTAGCACACAGAGACCGAGTTTTTCTGACGATCCGCATGGTTGCAGGCGGTCCGCAGGCGTTCTTCCAGTAGTTGCCGGTTGGGGAGGCCGGTGAGGCCGTCATAATTGGCGGCCCGGTCCAGTTCTTTGGCGTGGTTCTTCAGAGCGGTAATGTCGGAAAAGGCCGCCACGTGGTAATAACGCCCGGGTTCGTCCAGGTGGACCCGGCTGATGGACAGCAGCTCAACAAACTCTTCGCCGTTTTTGCGGCGGTTCCAGACCTCTCCGCGCCAATGGTCTTCTTTTTCGATGGTCTGCCACATGGAGCGGTAGTATTCCCGGGAATGCCGTCCGGAACTCAGAATGGACGGGTCCAGCCCAAGCACTTCCGAGCGGCTGTAGCCGGTAATACGGGAGAAAGACGGGTTGGCGTCGATAATCTGGTTGTTGTGGTCGGTAATGATGATGGCTTCGTGGCTGCGATCAAAAACGCTGGCCGCGATGCGAAGGCTCCGCTCACTGTTTTTCCGGTCGGAAATGTTGGTCTGGACCACCACAAAGCCGGGCTTTACGCCTTCACGCTCACCAATCGGCACACAATAAGTGTGCACCCAGTAGGGCGTGCCACTGGCTGTGTAGTGCAGCAGATCTTCTTCGAAGGCATCGCCACTGAGGACGCGCTGGCGAATGGATTCAATAGTCTGGGGGGCGGTATCCGGCCCGGTGAGAATGGCTTCCGGATGCTTGCCGGTTACGGTGTCGAGGGCATAGCCGGTATGAGTCTCGAAGGCCTGGTTCACCCACTCTATGCGGCCGGAGGCGTCAAGCACCAGAACCATGTTGCGGGTGGCTGTGGCCACCAGTGCCAGTCGCTTGAGATCGATACTCGGCAACGGCTGAAGAGGTTCGGAGGCTGTCGGCATAAAGGACGTATTCCGGCTGTTGATGGTTGTGGCTGCCCCTCCGTCCTTGTGAGATTGTTCTTCGACGAGATGAAGAACGTACGTCCCTTGCAATATGTTTGCAGAATCGTGACAGCGCCGGATCCTACCTGATCCGTTGGCCGATAACAGGGGATCAGAGCAATTATTTGTTGATATCAGTCAACTTTGGGGCATTCAGGCAGGTTGTGTACGGGATGGCTACTCACGCCAGCGGGAATGCTTCTGCAGTTTTCGTTGAAGCGTTCGCCGGTGCATGTTCAGGGCCCGTGCCGTGGCAGAAATGTTGCCCGCATTTTCGTTAAGCACTCGCTGAATATGCTCCCATTCCATCTCTTCCACTGAGGGCGGTTCTGTCCGTAAACCCGGTGGCGCTTCCAGCGGTTCAAAGCCACTGATCAGCTGGCTGACATTTACCGGTTTGCACAGGTAGTTTACGGCGCCCCGGCGCATGGCCTCCACAGCGGTGGCGATGCTGCCATAACCGGTGAGCACCAGAACGTCCAGATCCGGGCGGATCGCCAGAAGATTCGGCAATAATTGCAGACCGCTTTCACCGGCCAGGTTCAGATCCAGAACGCAGCGAGTGACCGGATTGTGTTCAAGCGTGTTCAGGGCCTGTTCGTGATTGTGACTGGTAAGCGCTGTTATGCCCTGGCGGGCAAGGGACCGTGCCAGTATCTGCACAAAAGCTTCGTCGTCATCAATAAGCAGCCAGGTTTCCTGTGCCGACATACTCAGTAAACTCCGGATGGGTTGTCGCCGGCAATCGGAAGGTCGATCACCATGGTGGTGCCTATTGTTTCGGCCCGGGCGCGGAGATGTCCGCCCAGTCGCTGAATGGTGGCATTGGATAGGAACAGGCCGACACCGAGGCCGTTCTGGGAATCAACGATGGCTTCACCGGGGATGTCTTGCAATGTGGTTTCAAAGCCATTACCCCGATCTTCCACGATTAGCTCCAGGCGGTCGGGTTCCGCCAGGCGGGTGCTCACCGATACCCATCGAGGGCTGGCGGTAAGCGCGTTTGCCAGCAGGTTCAACACCGCCTGGTCCAGCGTTGCATCAATGGCTACTGCCGCTGTTGGGTGTTGTTCCGGCCAGTGAATGGGGCCGGCTGGCCAGAGTAAGGTGGCGGACTCCCGCAGCCGCGCTACCCATACGCTTACCGGTAGTAACTCAATCTGGGCTGTTTTGGCTTCTACGGCGGCCCGGGTGAGTTGTTGCAGGTGCTGGCTGCACAGATTCAGTTGTTGTTCCATCAGATTCAGATCGTCTGCCAGTTCCGGTTTGTCCGGATTGTCGGCCTGCCCGCGAATTTCGTCGAGCAGCAGTGTCATGGTGTTCAGTGGCGTGCCCAGGCGATGAGCCACGGCGGCAGCGGAAAGCCCGAGGGAGATAATCTGTTCATCCCGCAGGCGGTTCTCCCGGAATTTCGAGAGCTGGCTTTGTTGCATACGCAGGCGCCGGGCCAGAGTGCCGACCACCAGCAGCAGAATGGCGGCGGTCAGGGCGAAAGTGACCCACATGCCGCCCAGGTGCAGTTCGGCCAGGTGGCCGGCGTTGTCGTCGTACATGTGATCCCCCGGCATCACTGGGGCGTGCCACATTACCAGCCCGGTGTAGGCGCCAATGCCCGCCAGGGTCAGGGCGATGCTCTGGCGCAACGGCACCAGGATGATGGCCACGGCAATGGGCAGTAACAGCAGGGACACCAAAGGATTGGTGTAACCGCCGGTGAAATACAGCCAGGCACTGATCAGGGCGAGATCACCGGCCAGGGTCAGGGTCACGGTCAGCGAGTGGGCCGGCGGCTGGCGGCTGAACCACAGCCAGCCCAGGGTGGCGAGTACGGCGTACAACAGGCAAAGCAGCAGCGCCTCCGCCCGGTGCGGCAGGGCGATCACGGTTTCGGCTACGGCCACGGCCACAAGGGCCGAGGCAATGATGGCCAGGCGCATGGCCAGCAGGTAGCGGGCGGCCTGTTGATAGCCGGTTTGAGAGTGCGTCAACCATTCCATAGGGGCGATTCTACCAGCATGCCCGGGGGAGCGGGCGAGGAGTGTCATTCTGTCGCAGGTCAGCCCGAAAAGTAACAGGCCAGTTTCTGGGCGATCACATCGGCGGAAAGCTGCAGGGGGTGGTCGCGCAGATCATACACCCGGACGGCTTGCTCGACGGCACTGGCGTTGGCGTCCAGCGGCTGTGGCTCGGGCAGGTGTTGCGGGCAGTACTGGCACTGCGGGCTGTCCGGGAACAGGGCCGCGTAGGCAGTGCCGGTTTCCACAAGATCCTGGAAGAAGTGGGAGCCGTAGGACAGGTCTGGCACCATTTCACCAGCTTTTTCAGCAACTTCTACCAACGCGGCGACACCAGCAATATCCGGGAATCGGACGGGTACGCCCAGGTCCGGGCTGCTGGTGCCCCAGCGGCCGGGGCCGATCAGCAGGGTTGGCTGATCCCCTGAACGCACATTCTCGCCGACCAATCGGGCGACCTCATGGCGCTGTGGCGTGGTGAGCCCGGCGTACACTGAGGCATCCACCCGAATTACCCGCTTTATGCGTAGGTTGATGTTGCCGCCCATGAAATGGCCCCGGGTGCGGAACAGGATCCGGTTGTCGGGAAGATTGTCCGGAATGTGCACCGGCCCGGTCTCACCAATGGTGGCCAGCGGGCGGCACTGAACCAGGTTGAAGGCCGGTTCTCCGTCGGCGTCCAGGTGCAGGGTGAACTCCACATCCACCGGGTGCTGGTAGGCCGACTCCAGGGTTTTTAGCAGACTGGATAAACGTTCGATAAAAGCACTTTGATGCACCAGAGGCCGAAAGGTAAGGCGCCAGACCGGCCCTTTCAGGCCAATCTGCTCGGCTCTTGTGGTCGCGGCCCGGTCTATTTCCGCCAGATGGGACATGGGTAAGCCAGCGGTATTTTCGAGAACCTGGCTCAGAGGGCGGGTTGTCAGGGCGCTGTCCTGAAGATCCAGCAGATCCACCAGGTGTTGGGAAAACTGATAGCTCTCGTCCTGATTGCGGAAAGGTTGTCGGGTGGGATGGTCGAGTGCCATTACGCAGGCATGGTCGCCCTCAATCCGATCCACGGCCCGGGTGCCCAGCCCCATGACCAGCCGCACCATGCCGGCTTTCGGGTCCATGTTGCTGTCCCAGGCAAAGGTGTTGCGCGACACGCCAACGCCGGCTGCATCCGGCAGGTAGTAACGGCCGTGAAATCGTCCGTTCACCCGCTGAATCAGCAGGGCCATGGGTTCTTCCCGCTGGTCCAGTCCTCGTTGGCGGCGGTACACCAGGGCGTCTTCGCTCATGGACGAGGCGTACACCTCCCGTATGGCATTTTCCAGATCCGTCAGCCGTTGTTCCGGCGAGCCCTGATTAACCACAAACACGCTCTCGTATTTGCCGGCAAAAGCGTTGCCGAACCCATCTTCCTGCAGGCTGGAGGAACGCACCAGTATCGGATACTGGCCGTAGTGGTCGAGCAGGCGTTCCAGTTCTGCCCGAATTTCCTGCGGAAAGTGGCCCGCCAGTATGCCTTCCTGCAAGGCGGGTGCTTCGGTGAGGTAACCGTCCTCAGAACGCTGACGCATGATCGAAGGCCAGAGCCCGTTGTGGACAAGAAAGGCGTAGTAGGCGTCGGTGCCCAGATAACTGGAGTCATGCGGTTCCAGGTATTGTTGCCAGAGTTCCGGCTGTTCGCTCAGCAGAATGTTGCGGGCAATCAGCATGCCGGTGGCCTTGCCACCAATAGAGCCACTGCCGACCAGGCGGCTGCGAATGGAGAGCAGGTCTTCCAGCGACAGATACCTGCGTGCCAGTGCCAGTATCTGTGGGTCACGGCTGATCAGTACCTGCAGAACCTGTTCCTGAAGCTGTGCAATGGTGGTGTCTTCACCGGCTGAGACGGCCCGGCTGGCGTCCTGAAACAGCCTGTCCCAGTAGTCGAGCAACGGCTGACGATGCAGGCCTTTCAGCTCCAGGCTGGCTTGCAGGCGGGTGGCATCACTGCTGTCAGTGATCGGCCGGAACCGGCCTTCGTGTTCCCGGTGCGGCAAAAACATGGTGGGTGACTGTCTGCGCCAGGCCTTGATCGGGTGAATCTGCACATCTTCGCCGTGACGATGCACGTCAATCATCACCTGAGTGGTCTGGCGAATACGGTCCAGGGTCATGCGGGAGTGTCGGTCCGGGTGCAGGGCAAACCAGGCTACGGTGTCCAGCTCGAACAGGAAGGGGCACACCACCCTGAAAAAATTACCCACCATGGCGTCGGTGGCCCAGGCATTGAGCAGTTCGCTCAGGCTGTCGCATACGTAAAACGCACCGCGGCCGTGTTGCTCAATCAGGTGCCAGACCCGGCTGGTGAAACTTTCAAAGCCACCCAAGGCATCAATGCGGATGGTTTGAACCGAAGAGTGATGTTCGTCGATGATCGGCGCGTGTTCGCCGAAGCGCAGGTAGATGATCCGGCGGCCGGAGTCGGCGGCAGCATCAATAAAAGGGAGGACGAAGCGGCGATAGTCGTTCAGGTCGGAAACGCGCCAGACCACGTTGTCGCCGATTCGGAGGTGATCAAGAACCTCGTCCAGCCCGGCCAGGCCGGTGGATACCCGGTCTTCGGACTGGAGAGGCTCGTTACTACTCATTGCAGGATCAGATAACGCCCATGGCGGACATGGAACGAGCCACGCGCAGGAAGCCGTTGATGTTGGCGCCCATCACGTAGTTGCCTTCACAGCCGAATTCACCAGCGGTCTCGTAGCAGTTCTTGTGGATATCGATCATGATTTCCTCAAGGCGCTTCTGGGTGTAGTCGAAGGTCCAGGTGTCGCGGCTGGCGTTCTGCTGCATTTCCAGCGCAGAGGTGGCAACGCCACCGGCGTTGGCGGCCTTGCCTGGGCCGTAAGCCATTTTAGCCTCCTGGAACAGAATGATGCCTTCCGGTGTGGTCGGCATGTTGGCGCCTTCCGCCACGGCGATACAGCCGTTTTCGACGAGGGTTTTGGCGTCTTTGCCATTCAGCTCGTTCTGGGTGGCGCAGGGCAGCGCGATATCGCACGGCACGTTCCAGATATTGCCATCTTCCACATATTTGGCGTGTTTGTGGAACTCAGTGTAGGCGCTGATTCGACGACGCTCCACTTCCTTGATGCGCTTGACCACTTCCAGGTCAATGCCTTTTTCATCAACGATAATGCCCTGGGAATCAGAGCAGGCGATTACCTTGGCACCGAGCTCGTGAGCCTTTTCAATGGCATAGATTGCCACGTTACCGGAGCCGGAAACCACCACGGTTTTGCCGTCCAGAGAGTCGCCACGGGCCTTGAGCATTTCCTGTGTGAAGAACACAGTGCCGTAACCGGTGGCTTCTGTACGGGCACGGCTGCCGCCCCACTCCAGGCCTTTGCCGGTCAGTACGCCGGATTCGTAACGGTTGGTGATGCGCTTGTACTGGCCGAACAGGTAGCCAATTTCACGCCCGCCCACGCCGATGTCGCCGGCCGGGACATCCGTGTACTCGCCCAGGTGGCGGTACAGCTCGGTCATCAGGCTTTGGCAGAAGCGCATGATTTCGCTGTCGGATTTGCCCTTCGGGTCGAAATCACTGCCGCCCTTGCCGCCGCCGATGGGCAGGCCGGTCAGTGCGTTCTTGAAGATCTGTTCGAAGCCCAGGAATTTGATGATGCCCAGGTAAACAGAGGGGTGAAAACGCATGCCGCCTTTGTAGGGCCCCAGGGCGCTGTTGAACTCAACGCGGAAAGCGCGATTGATGTGAATTTCGCCTTTGTCGTCCTGCCAGGGCACACGGAAGATGATCTGGCGCTCTGGTTCACAGATGCGCTGGATGATTTTCTGCTCGGCGAATTCCGGGTACTTCACCAGAACCGGGCCAAGAGTCTCCAGAACTTCGTGTACCGCCTGGTGGAATTCTTTCTCACCCGGGTTGCGATGCAGTACGTCCTGAAAAATCGGTTCAAGTTTTTCGTCAAGTTTGGCTGGCATGGATAGGTATCCTCGGAATGCGCGTATTGAAGGCTGCACAACTATTGTGCGGCCGCCCAAAAATAGGGCATTGATTGCATCACAAAGCAGAGTGCGCTGGCAAGCGCAAGGGGTGGCAATTTTTTTCAATGGGGTGGTCAGGAGGGTGCGGCATTGTGTCTCAAGCCGCTGAGGCGGGCGCCTTTTATAATGCCGGGCAATAACGAATCCCCAGTCATAAAAGTAACAAGGAATCTGCCCTTATGATCAGGCATCACCTGGCTCGCTGTATTGCCGTGGCTCTGGCCGGCTACTCCATTATCCCTGTGGTTCAGGCGCAGGCTGAAGAACCGGTATTGATCCGGGTTACTGAAGGTCAGTCGGTTCAGGCCGCACGGTTGTCGGCAGCGGCGCTGGCTTCAGAGCCGGCTGCCCGTCTGGATTCGGGCCCTGGGGTTTCCATGTCCCGCCTGGGCGGCCGTGGTCTGGATCCGGTCATTCGCGGCCAGAGCCAGGGGCGGGTAGACGTACTGATTGATGGTATGCGGGTTGAAGGCGCCTGTCCGAACCGTATGGATCCGCCCACCAGCCGTCTGAGCTCTGCATTACCGCAGGCACTGGAAGTGCGAACCAATAACCGGACCCTGCGCTGGGGGCCGATTGCCGGTGGCCAGGTGATCGCCACCACCGCCGCTCCGGACTTCGGAGATTCTTTAACCACCGGGCATGTAACGGTCGGTGGTTCGGACAATGGTAATGGCAAGTTGGTGGGCGGCAGCGCTGCTGTTGGTAGTGATGATGCCTACCTTCGACTTTCTGGCGGACATGAAGAAGCTGACGATTATGAAGACGGTGATGGCGACGAGGTTCGCAGCGCCTTCGAGAACACTGAAGGTCGTGTTGAGGGCGCCTGGCGGGCGGATAACGGCTTTTATGTGAAGGGTTCTGTCAGTCGCCAGGAAGAGCGGGATGTTAAGTACGCCTCCATGATGGACGCGCCGAAAACTGATACCGATATGTACAAGCTGGAAATCGGTTCACCGGTGGCCAATGGTGACTGGAGCCTGCTTGCCTGGCAGGCAGACGTGGATCACGTGATGGATAACTTCAGTTTGCGTGATTTGAAGTCTGGCAAGAACGAAATGGAAACAACTTCTGAAACTCGTACTCGGGGTGCCCGCTTGGTAGTCGATCAGGTGTTTAACTACACCAAAGAGCTCTCATTCGGGGTGGATGTTGAAAGCAACGAGTGGGATGCCACGCTTCGCAATGTCACTGCTGTGCCACCGAAAGTCGCTTCGTTTATGTGGCCGGGTGTAGAGCGGGACCGGGTCGGCGCGTTTGTTGAAGGTTTTCATCAAATCAGAGCCAACACCAAGCTGGGAGCCGGCATTCGTTATGACCGGGTGGAAATGGATGCTACCGAGGCAGATCAGGCATATATGAATGCCAAAAAAAGTCCTGCCGGGTCGTATGCCAATGAGTATGGCGTGAATGACCTCAAGACAACGGATGACAACATCAGCGCATTTCTGAGTAGCGAATTCCGTTTGTCTTCCCGTAATACGTTTAATGTTGTGGCCAGCCACAGTGTACGTAGCCCCGGTGTCAATGAGCGTTACGTTGCCCGAGACACTGCGATGGGCACCTGGATCGGCAACCCGGATCTGGACACGGAAAAGCATCACAAGCTGGAACTCAGCCTGAATGGCAAGGACGGCAACTGGCATTGGCGTCCGGCAGCCTGGATTGATGAAGTGGACGATTATGTCTATCGCTATGACGAGAATCCCAACCCGAAGATCAGCGATACCCGCTACAAAAACATCGACGCCCGTCTGCTCGGTGTAGAGGCGGAACTGGGCTGGAGCAATGGCACCTGGAGCAGTGCCGGCGCTTTTGCCAGTGTGCGTGGTTATAACAACACCGACAACAGGGATCTGCCACAGATCCCGCCCATTATGTACACCCACACACTGGGCTGGCAGAGCCAGGGGCATAGCGTAGAAGCCGAATGGCAACTGGCCCGTCGCCAGGACCGCATCGACGAACAATCCGGGCTGGATCCGAGTGAATCACCCGGCTATGGCGTGTTCAATCTCAGCGGCAATCATCCATTGACCGGTTTTCTGTCAGTTAGCTGGGCCGTGGATAACGTTTTCGACAAAGATTATGCCCCCCATGTCAGCCGGGAAGACTCTGTCACCGGTGAAGGCTTCCGGGTGAATGAACCCGGTCGTACCTTCCGGGCTGCCGTTACTGCCCGCTGGTAAAAGGGCTGAAAATGGTTCAGGTGGGGTTGTCTGCTTCTCATAGCCGGCAGGCAACCCCTTCTCCCCGCATGGACTTATGCATCCAGGCGGGTTTTTTTATTCGCCAGAGTTGTTGTGCAAGGACGCGCTCCTGTTGGCCGATGGTGGATTTACCGCAGGCAATTAACAAATAGTGCTGGCGGTTACGTTTCGGTGAGCCGGAACCGCTGTTACTATAAGGAGAACAACGAAAAGTTATTAGTAAATAACCAGAAGGGATCAGTCTCTCATGATCAGCCGCTCACTCGTTCGTTCCAGCCTGGCCGTCGCCTGCTTTATTCTGCCTGCCGCTGTTCTTGCACAATCCCCTCAGGAACTGTCTGTGTCTGAAGTCCAGCGGGCACCGCTGGAGGAATTGGCACACCTGGACGGGATGATAGAAGCGGTTCAGCAGAGCACTGTCTCGGCACAGACCAGCGGCACCGTGGTTGAATTGCCCTTCGATGTGGACGATTCGGTTGTTGCCGGAGACCTGATTGCCCGCCTGGACGACAGTGAACAGCAATCCAGACTGAATCAGGCTCAGGCCAGCCTGGAAGAGGCGCAATCCGGCCTTCAGAATGCCCGCCAGCAGTATGAGCGTATTGCGGCCATTCACGAGCGTGGATTGGTGTCCCGGCAGGAGTTTGACAGTGCCCGCAATAATCTCAGTGGTGCCCGTGCCAGGGTAGAGCGGGCCCGGGCGGCGGTGGAAGAGGCGCAGGAACAGCTGGATTACACCCGCATTACCGCGCCCTACGGTGGCATTGTCACTGAACGGCATGTAGAACTGGGTGAGTCGGTCAGCCCGGGCCAGCCCCTGCTCAGCGGCCTGTCGCTGGAACAGTTACGGGTGGTGGTGAACTTACCCCAGAAATACGCCGACCTGGCCCGCAGCGAGCGCCGGGCCACGGTGTCACTGTCCGATGGCCGGGTACTGAAAACCGGTGAGATGACCTTCTACCCCTATGCGGATCCGCAAACCCACACCTTCCGTTTGCGCATGCGCCTGACTGAACCTAATGGCACGTTGTTTCCGGGCATGCTGGTAAAAGTCGGCGTGCCTGTCGCTACCCGTGAGGCATTGTGGATTCCAGCTTCTGCACTGGTGCAACGCAGTGAATTGCGGGCAGTGTTTGTGCTGGATAGCAATGATCAGCCCCGTTTACGTCAGATCAGGGCCGGCACTCGCAAGGATGACCGGCTGGAAGTGCTCGCCGGGCTGGACCAGGGTGAGCGTGTGGTCGCCAATCCGGAGGTATTGGTAGGCAGTGACCGCCTGACAATGACCGGTTCCAGCGAAGACGGCGGGGAGTAAGCTGATATGAGTCAGGATTTACCTCCCGTCGGTCCATCCGGCACCATTGCCCGTGTTTTCCAGAACAATCATCTGACCCCATTGCTGGCGCTTCTGGCCATTATCCTGGGTGTAATGGCAGTGATTGTGACCCCCAAGGAAGAAGAGCCCCAGATTGATGTCACCATGGCCGACATCATGGTGGCCTTGCCCGGTGCCAGTGCCAAAGAAGTGGAAAGCGCCATTGCCACGCCTGCTGAACAGGTGATGAGTGAGATCAAGGGCGTGGAACATGTGTATTCCGTCTCCCGCCAGGGTCAGGCAGTGGTGACTGTGCAATTCGAGGTGGGCATTGAGCGCCAGGAAGCACTGGTGCGGCTGTATAACCAGGTGTACTCGAATCAGGACTGGTTACCACAGGGGCTGGGCGCTTCGCAGCCAGTGATCAAGCCCCGCGGCATTGATGATGTGCCGGTGATGACGCTCACCCTCTACGACCCCACAGACACCCATACCGGTGAAGAACTCACCCGCCTGGCGCACATGCTGGAAGTGGCGTTAAAGCGGGTACCCGGCACCCGTGATATCTACACCGTCGGCGGCGTACCAGACCGTGTCGACATTGTGTTCGACCCGGCGCTGCTGGCAGGTTTCGGGCTCACCACCGACGACATTGAAACCGCCCTGAATTCGGCCAATGCTTCCAGTCAGGAAGCACGGGTAACGCGCAATAATCTGTCCATTCCCGTCCAGGCCGGCACGCTGCTGGAATCTCTGGAAGATGTAAAACGCCTGGTGGTAGGCATGCATAAGGGCGCGGCCGTGTATCTGGATGATGTTGCCGAGGTTCGTCGTGGCGGCACCGTGCCTGACCAGAGTGTGCTCGCGGGTTTCGGTCCGGCACACCCGGAAGCACGGGCGGGTGAGGCCGGCGATGTCTACCCGGCGGTCACCCTGGCTATTGCCAAGAAAGCCGGCGAGAACGCGATTGATATCACCACCGCTATTGAAGGTCGCCTGGAACAACTGCGTAACCGCGCACTGCCGGCGGATGTCGAGGTGCTGGTAACCCGGGATTACGGCGTGACCGCCTCAGACAAGGCCGAGAAACTGATCACAGACCTGATCTCCGCCACCCTGGCGGTGATGTTGCTGGTACTGGCCTTTATGGGCTGGCGCCAGGCCCTGATTGTCGGCATTTCAGTGCTGATCACCCTGCTGCTGACTCTTGTGTTTTCCTGGGC
>JAVLAV010000041.1:0-26753 GCA_031580735.1 Marinobacter sp. | reverse complement strand
CGTGCCGGTGAGCAGGGTCGGGGCTTTGCGGTAGTGGCTGATGAAGTCCGGCAACTGGCGGGTCGTACCGCCCAGGCTACCGGCGAAGTGGCAGAAACCCTCGAAGAAATTCAGAGTGATACCACGCTGATTGTGTCCCGTATCGAGAACCTGGCCCAGAGTGTTGAGGAGGGGTTGGCCTCGGTAGAAAGCGTCGGTGGCCAGTTGGATCAGATTCGCGATCAGTCTGATCGGGTTCAGCAGCAGGTCTCCCGTATTGCTGAAATTGACCAGTCGAACGAACAGAGTCTCGGGCAGGTGTTTAGCGCCATTGAAACGGTGAAAGACCATATTTCCGAGAGTGACAGCAGTGTGGCTTCGCTGGCGGATCAGGCGGCCAAATTGATGGTCTTGGCGGAAAAGGCCAATGCTGCGTTTGCCCTGAACAGCAAGCAGAGTTATCACCGGCCGTTTTATGAGCAGGCAAAATCCGGCGCGGAGCAGGTTGGCAAGGTCTTCGAGCAGGCAATCGAGCAAGGTAAGCTCAGCGAGTCTGCTCTGTTCGACAAAAAGCGTGAGCCCATTGCGAACACCGACCCGCAACAGTATTCCAGCAGCTTCGACCAGTACACTGACCAGGCATTTCCGGCTATTCAGGAAGCCATCAAGAATTCCAAAGATGCTATTGTGTTTGCCATCTCCTGCGCACCGGATGGCTACGTGCCTACTCATAACCGGGAGTTTGCCAATCCGCCGACCGGTGATCATGAGGTGGATCTGGTTAAAAGCCGCAGCAAGCGATTGTTCAATGACCGTACCGGCATTCGCTGCGGCAGCCACACTGAAGACATGCTTTTACAGACTTATCGCCGTGATACCGGTGAGATCATGCACGATGTTTCGGTACCGATTTACGTGAACGGAAAGCACTGGGGTGGCTTCCGGGTTGGCTACAGCCCGGCCGGAAACTGAGCCGGTTACCAGGCTTCTGGTGGAAAGGCAGTGTGTTAGACTGAACTCCGGATTTGAAGGAGTAACAGTGTGCCAGAACCTGATTATATTCCAGCCGACAACCGCCCGCATATGCCCCGGGAGCCCCGAAATGCGCGCAACCTGGCGATTGTTGTCTATATTCTCCAGGCCCTTTCATTCTTTTTGGGAGGCGTAACCGCATTGGTGGGCGTGATTGTCAATTACGTCAAACTGGATGAGGTTCGGGGCACCTGGCTGGAGCCTCACTTCCGCTGGCAGATCCGGACCTTCTGGATCGGTCTGCTATGGACGGTGATCGGCTTTGTAACCACCATGCTGATCGTGGGCTGGTTCATCCTCGTGGGTATCGCCATCTGGGTGATTTACCGGGTGGTTGTGGGCGCGCTGGCGCTTAACGATGGCAAGGCACCCGGGACCGATCAGACCAGGTGATGATCCCAGTAAACCGGAAGCGACGCCAGTTCCTGAGGTTGGTTGTCTGCCCCCAGACGCACCAACTGGCCTTTCCCCGAAGAGATCAGAAAGTCCCCACCGGCCAGCGCCTGGACCCCGGCGCAGTCAGTTATCGCCGCACGGGCAAGCAGCTCGCCGGTGTTGCCATCAAATACAATCGCGGTACCGCCAACGGGTGAAGCTGCGGCCACCAGGTCATTTTCCGGGTGCGCGATCACGCTGGCGATGTAATTTGCCAGGCTGGTCTGGGTATCGTTATCAAATCGGTACTCTCTTAGCTGACCGCTTTCCAGCGTCGCCAGCAGGGGCGGTGTTTCATGCAAAGGCCCCTGATATTGATAGGCCACATGGATTTTACCGCTGGCGCTGACATCGACATGGCGAATGCTTTGCTGGTGATGGTCCGGACGAAAACGACCAATGATTTTCCCGGTGCGACGGTTCAGCAGAATCAGTGCCGGGTCCATGGTGTCGAGGTTCAGTTTGATCCGGTCATAGTCCGGGTGGGTAAGAATGCCACCGAGCCCGATCACCAGGGTGTCACCGTCGGGGTGCAACGTTAACTGGTGCGGGCCAATGCCCTTGAGCTCGAAGGTATCTGCCCGTCGGTAATTATCGCCGGCATCGTAGACGGTGATAATACCTTCGCCCTGTTCGTAACGGCTGGCAGTGGCATAGAGCCATCGGCCATCGGGTGAAAAGACGCCGTGTCCCACGAAATGTTCACCGGCGTCGGCCTTGATGGTGTGCCGTCGGGCGCCGGTAATGCTGTCGAACACATAGAAGTGCCAGCCCGGGCGTCGTTCGAAAAACAGCACTTCCTGGCCGCCTGGACGATTGCAGCCACTATGACCGCGCGTGGCGATGGGTGATTGCCAGAGTGGTTGTCCGGTCCGGTCAATGGCGCTGACGCCGAAACTGCCATCCGGCAGTCCCACTGCTCCGGTATATTGCTCCGGCCTATCACCAGCCCTGCGCGGCAGCAGGCTGCAGCCGCTGAGAGTCGCGGTCAGGCCAAAGGCAGCGCTGGTCTTCAATAACTGTCTGCGGTTCAGACGCATCATGGTGTTGCCTCAATCACCGTCAGAGGAATTGAATCCGCGAACAACACCCAGCGCCACGGCGGCCTGATCATTGACCAGGTTGGTCAGCTGGGAGATGTCGACATACAGCCCCTGCAGTCGGGCAAACGCCTCATCGTTGGATAGAAGTGGTGCCATGGGCGTTCGCATTGCCGGAAAGTTTTTCAGAACCTCGATGAACTGTTGCTCGATACGCCCGGCCAGTTCCGGCTGATCACTGAGTTCCAACAGCAAAACCAGGCCCGGCAGGAAGTGTTCCTGCAGGCCCCGAACCGTAGCTTCGATGGCAGCCAGGCTTTGACCACTGCGCCACGCATCTGCGGTGTAAACTGAGCGTTTGCCTGTCCCCCGAAGACCCATGGGTTGAGCCATTCGCCGCTCTTCCAGGATTTCCAGCGCCGCCATTCCTGCCTTGATTGTGGTGTCCCTGTATTGCTCGTTGGCCACGTAAGCGTCTTCAAAAGCCTGCCAGTCTTGCAGTTGCTGCGCGCTGTTATCTGCAATATGACCGGCGACAAGTACCAACGCCCGGCACGTGCGTTGGGCCGGCAGGGCCCGGTCAGTACTGTTCAGTTGTTCATCAAACAGCAGATACTCGGCCATGGGAAAACCCTGTACCGCTACACCGGAGTCAGCAATGGTTCCGGCTGTTGGTGCCTGGTCACTGGTCAGCAGATAGCGGGCCTTGCGGGCAATCAGGTTTTTCGGGTCTGGCCAGAACTGGAATTGCCAGGCGCGGTTGTCGGTTTCGATCGGGCCGAAATCAACAAAACGAACTGCCTGCCAGGCGCGGAAACTGTCCAGCCAGAGCTGATCCACGCTATCGCGGTTCAAGGCCGCAGGTTCCTGGCACCAGCTGTCTGCCTGCTCAGCAAGCGCCCGGGTTTGCTTGGCCAGATTCTGGTAGCCGGCTGCAATATCCTGGTGCCACAGAACTCTGGCCTGTGTGTCGATGTTGGCGCTGGCACCGGCTGCGGTACTGATTGTGAGAGCTGTGACGAAGATGCCAAAGGCTCGAAACAGGGGCTTCATCGGAATTCCTTACAGCGAATTGAGAAAGTCGAGTAATGCCTTGCGTTCACTCGCTGGCATCTGGCGGTAGCGATCAGCTGCTGGCTGTGCCTCACCTCCGTGCCACAGTATGGCTTCTTCCAGAGTGCGGGCGCGGCCGTCATGGAGGAATCCGGCCTGAGGGTTAACCACCTGGGCCAGTCCGATGCCCCATAGTGGCTGGGTTCGCCACTCATTGCCATTGGCGAGGAACTCATCACGGCCGTCGGCGAGTGCTGGTCCCATGTCGTGCAACAACAGGTCGGTGTAGGGCCAGATGGTCTGGTTGCTCAGGTCTGGCCGATCGGCCACTTCTCCGGTCTGGTGTCTGGGAGTGTGGCACGCCGCACAACCGGTTTCGTTGAACAGGCGGGCACCCTGTCTGACTGATTCTGCGCCCATGTTCCGGCGACCGGGTACGGCCAGGGTTTTGGCGTAGAAGGTGACAAAACCCGCTACCTTGTCGCTTACTTCCGGATCACCGCCGTGGGTGAAACGTTTGCAATTCTGTTCAGGCGTACAATCGGTGGCGGGCTTGAGTGAGGAGGTCAGTCCCATGTCGCCAGCGAACGCGCCCATATTCTGCTGATTCACGTTGGGTTCGGCGGCTTTCCAGCCAAAACGCCCCGGTACGGTCTGCTTTTGGGCCAGATCCCACACCTGATTCTGCTTGCCGGAAATGCCATCGCCATCGGCGTCTTCCGGATCGGCTTTTGCTTCCAGATCCTCATTGGGGATGGCTTCAAGTAAGCCCATGCCGATAACCGGGGGAGCTACCCTCGGTGAGGTCAGCAGATCGTCCGGCAGCGGACCGTAGTTCGGGTTTTCTATGTGATAAACCGGCTTGCGCAGCTCCACTTCGGTGCCATCGGCAAGCGTTTCCGTTACCGGCTGCCATTCGATAACCAGATCGGCTTCCGGTTGGGCCGCTGGTAACGCGGCCGTCTGCAATTGGCTGCCATAGACCGGAGCCGGCTTGAAGCCGTGGGTGCGCAGAATGTCAGCGTCTTTCTCCGGATCGGCTGGCACAGCCAGACGCAGGAACAGCGAAACCGGGGGCTGATCAATCGCTGGAGGGTGTCCGCGCCCGTCCTTGATGTGGCAGCCCTGACAGGAATTGGTGTTGAACAGGGGGCCCAGGCCATCGCGGGCATCGGTACTGGCTGGCGCCTCAACCCAGGGGTTGCGGAAGAAGCTGTTGCCTACGCTGAAGTCCAGACGTTTGGTCATGGGCAGGTTGCCCTGCGGCATGGAAAAGGCGTTGGTGTCGGACTGCTCGACGGTGCCTTCACCACCGGTTTTCGGTGTGGTCTGCAGCGGATAGCCGGCGTGGGGTTCGGCATGAATGACGCCAGGAAGCACACACAGGAACAGTATGGAAACAAGAAAACGTGATGTCATAGGAACTCGCATTGGAACTGAATAAACCAGGGAAAAACAACCTTGGGTCTGGTGAGGCTGGTTTTCCATGGCTTGCTCGGGAACAGAGGATACCGGGAATCCAGAATTCCCGGTATCCATATGTTGCTGGCTTCGCTATCAGAATGCGTGCCCGGCATCGTCGGGAGACAGGGTGTCGATACCCAGTTCGCGGGCGGCCTGCTCGATAGAGCCGGTCTGGTCTACCAGAGCCATGATGGCGTTGGTGATGATCTGTTCGCCCTGAGCATTGCCCGGGCCGATCATTTCATCAAATGCCATCGGATTCTGGCTGCTTTCCGCGTGGGCTTTCATGTCTTGCAGAGCTTCCATGGAGGTGTCCAACTGGGCGTTAAGACGGGCATCCAGTTCCGGATTGCTCTGTTCTACCAGGTCAGACAGTGACGGGCCGGTTACCAGCGTGCCGTCTACACGGCGGTAAGTGCCGGTGTAGATGTTCTGGATGCCCTGGCCATTGTAGTAATGGGAGTTGTGGGTATTGTCGCTGAAGCAGTCATGCTCGTCTTCATAGGAGTTGGCTTCCAGCGCTACTTTCATCCGCTCGCCGGCCAGTTCCCCCAGTGACAGGGAACCCATGCCGAACAGCATCTTCTGCACACCTTCGTTGGCTTCGGCAGTGGTCAGCTGAGCGCGATAGTTATCATCGCTGCCTGGTGCCCACTGCGCCACCATCCATTCCAGATCAGAGACCAGCAGATCGGTCACTGCGTCCAGGTACTGTCCGCGACGTTCGCAGTTGCCGTTGGTGCAGTCTTCACCTTTGGCATAATCGGTTACCGGGCGTTCACCGGCACCGGCGTCAAACCCGTTCAGATCCTGGCCCCATAGCAGGAACTCCACGGCATGATAGCCGGTTGCCACGTTGGCTTCAGAACCGCCGATTTCGTTCAGGTCAGCCAGCAACTGTGGTGTCAGGTTGGTAACGTCGAGCGTTTCGCCGCCCACGGTCACTTCGTTACTGGCAATAATGTTTGCTGTGGCGCCGGCATTACCCAGTTCGTGCTGGTATTCGTCCGGCTCCACGTAGTCGATCAGCCCTTCATCCAGAGGCCAGGCATTCAACTGACCTTCCCAGTCATCAACGATGGCGTTGCCAAAACGGAACACTTCGCTTTGTTGGTAGGGCACGCGGGATGCCAGCCAGGCTTCTTTTGCGGCTTTAAGGTTGGCTTCGGTGGGGGCGGCAATCAGTTGGTCCGTTGCTTTGTCGAGTTTACGGGCAGTGATCAACGCATCCTCATAGTTGGCATGGGCCAGATCCGCGTAATGATTAACCACAGAAGCTTTGGTGGCTGGCTCAACACTGGTTGCTGAATCGGAGGATGTGGTACAGCCGACAGTAAAGGCCGCAGCAATCATTGCCGCCAGGGGGGTGGGGCGTAACAGCTTGTTCATTGCAAACTCCATGTTTTTGATGCGCGTTTGTAAATGCGAAATATTAGCATTCATATTGTGGTTGGATAAACCCTATGAAGCAAGTGGTTTTGACTTACCTCAATCCAGGAGATTAAATTATAAATATTAATGAGAACGATTTGCAAAAACTTTGTGGCGTGCTAGATTTTGGTTGTTCGTGGCAATCAATGGAGAAGAAAATCATGAGTGGTTCGGTGGTTCATTTGGCGGGTTCTTCGAAAAGTGTGTTTGTGGCCTGGCAGTCGCTTAGTCGTTCGGTCACGGGTAAAACGCCGGAAGCGCAAGGTCGTAAGCATTCTTCGCAACAGGGAAGTGCGAGCCCGGAGAACCGTTGAGGTTGTGAAATTCCGGGGTTTCTCCCGAGGTTGCGTGTCATTCGGCTGGTCTTGCGCCAGTAGAGGGACTGCGGCTTAATGGGTGCCTGAAAGCAGGAGCCCGATATGCTGAGTTACCTTCACGCCTTCCACGCCGGCAATTTCGCCGACGTTCAGAAACACGCTGCACTCACGCTGGCATTGACCATGATGCAGGCCAAGAAAACACCCATCGCCTGCTTTGATACCCATGCAGGTAGTGCGGTGTATGATCTTGCCGGTGAAAGAGCGAGAAAAACGGCCGAAGCTGACGGCGGTGTACAGAAACTGTGGCAACAGCGTGAGCAACTGGTTTCCCCCGACTGGCAACCCATGCTGGAAGTTCTGGCTGGCTACAACCGGCCAGGGCAGCAGTGCCTCACCCGTTACCCCGGCTCTCCTGCCTGGCTGGCGGAGCTTCGCCGTGACATGGATTCGGTAACAGCTTTTGAGCTTCACCCTTCGGAAGGCGAACAACTGGATGCCTGGGCTCTGCAGCGTGGGGTGCGGGTGGAGCGGCAGGATGGTCTGAAAGGGCTTTTGCAGAAGTTGCCGCCAGCTCAGCCAAGACTGCTGACACTGATTGACCCTTCCTACGAAATCAAGAGTGATTATGAGTCCGTTGCCTCAACGCTGACCGGGGCCTGGAAGAAGTGTCGCCATGGTGTCTATCTCGTCTGGTACCCGATATTGGCCAGTGGGCTTGAACGACGTTTGTTGGAGGCCCTGGAAACCGGCGCGGTGCGCAAGGTGCTGCGTAGCGAGGTCATGCTCGACCAGCCGCCGGAGCGGGGCATGGTGGGCTCTGGCATGCTGGTGGTGAACCCGCCCTGGGGGTTTGATCAGCGTCTGGAGGCGATGATGGGCGAATTGAAAGGCAGGCAGCGGTTGGCGCTGGCTCACACCATGGACTGGCTGGTTCCCGAATAATCCTGCTTGTTACTGTTCACCGATGTTTGGCTCTCGCTCGGTTAACACCAGCTCCAGCAGAGCCTTGCCTGTGTTGCCGGTGGCTTCCAGATACGTATCCCGCCCTGTCTGGCTGATCTCGCGGAAAGCATCTCTCTGGGCTTCGGTCAACCGGATGACCTCAAGGTCACCGCGTTCCACCATCAATTCCAGCCGTTCCTGATTGAGCTCTTTCTCGATCTCCCAGGCCTGTTCCGACAGACCCTGGATAGAGCTTGTCAGCCACTGACGCTCCTGGCGGGTAAGGTTTGCGAACCATTCAGGGTTGGCAATTACCGAGGAGATAAAGCGGGAGGCGCGGGGCAGTGTCATGGTGGACTGAACTTCGTGAAATCCCATCTCTTCAATGGCAAAAACGGGGTTGGCCTGGCCGTCAATCTTGTGCAACTGGAGGTCACTGTATACCTGGGCGTAGGGTGTCTGAACCGGAGCCGCGCCATAGTTCCGGAAAGCCTCCGCCGCCATCTCCGAGGTCATGGTGCGTATTCGGAAATCCTGGAAATCGTCGGGTGCTTGCAGTGGTTTGTTGGCGGTCCATGCCATCCAGCCTTCGGATACCAGTCCCAGTAGCTGCAATCCTGCGCTCTTATAGGATGGCTGGAGCTGTTCCAGCAACTCAGGGCTGCGTAACAGCTGCCGGGTGCGCTCGGCATCGTCGGGCAACAGGAAGTGCAGGTTGAACAGTCCGGCTTCCGGTACCTGGTCTGCCAGGTGTCCGGGTGATGCAAAGGCCAGGTCAACGGAACCGTTGCGGGTGAGTTCGGTCAATTGGGTGGAGGTGCCCAGAGAGCCGTAGGGAAATACGTCAACCACAATCTTGCCGTCGGAGACCTCTTCGATATTTTCCCGGAATGCCTCCGCGTAGGCGTGCTGAACACTGCCTTCAATTTCCTCCAACGCAAAACGCCAGGTAACCGGATATTCAGGCGGCTCTGTCTCGTTGCCGTTTTCAGTCTTGCTCCCGGAGTTGTCTGAACAGCCGGAAAATGCCAGAGCAAGAGTGACGAGCACGGGCCAGAGCAAGCGTTGGAGGTTGGGCATGACAGTCAGTGCTCCGATCATAAAACAGGTCAGATTTCTGACGGCAAAGGTATCACAACTCAACGCGGTGGGCATGGACTTCAGGCCCGGAGAGGACAGAAAAAAACAAAAAAGCCCCGCATGAGCGGGGCTTTGTGGCGTTCTGAAATCTGGTACAGATTACATCATTGAATCAATGCGATCGCGTACCTTCGGCTCGCTGCTGTAGGCAGTGGCAATGGAGTTGTAGGTCGGGATGTCCATGCCGATGTCCTCGATGACAGAGACCATTTCGTCATTGGCTTCCATCTGCAGCTCTTGCGCTTTTTCCTGGGAGTCGGCCGCCTCAATCTGTTCAATGTAGTCTTCGCGCACTTCCATAACGCCTTCCTGAGCTTCAATGAACTGTTTCAGCTCGCTGTCACTGAAATTGGTATTCTGAGCACCCGCTGAAGCCGGGTCAGAATATTCTGAGCCCTGTCCAGACTGCTGGTTGCTTTCCTGTGCCATAACCGGTGCTGCCGCGAGAAGCGCGATGGATGCGGTTGCAGAGACGAGTAGTTTGTTCAGGTTCATAATCAACATTCTCCAGTTTGCAGTGGATCGGAAGTATTTCTCTTCCCGGTTTCAATTGAACGTACTGATGAGTAATCAATCACCGTGCCAATTCTTTTTAAATAGAAAAATACTTTAAAAACAGTTGCTTGTTAGTGTTCTGTGGTTACACGGTGGTAATGCATGTTGTGGCTAAATGCCACATGTGGCAGAAATGGTGTGACACACTGTCGGAGAAACATCCCATGGCCCGCATTGGCACCCGAATACGTGATCTTTTCCGTTCTCTGCAGCTCACCCTGGTGCTGAGCATTGTGATTCCGTTGCTGTTGTTCAGCGGTATCGCCATTTACATCGGTCTGGGAGCCGTTGAAAGAAGCCTCAACGAAAGGCTTCAGGAAGATCTGGAGCTGGTCGCACGGGCGGTCAGTGGGCCGGTGGCCAGTGCCCTGGCTGAAAACGATGAACTGGTTCTGGGCGAGTCGCTGAAGTCCATTTTCCAGATTGGGCGGATTTCCGGGGCGTCGGTTTTCGATGAGCAGGGCAACCGGGTGGCCAGTCTCGGGGTGGCCGATTCTGATGTCACCAACAGCGCCAGTGCTGAACAGGTCATTGCCAGCGGTGAGCATGGGGGCGCCTTCCGCCAGGTGGACGGAGAATCGGTGTTCTCCCAGTTTACCCCGCTTGTCGCAGAAGATGGACGTATTCGGGGCCTGTTGCAGGTTACCCGCCAGCGCAGCGACTTTCATGATCTGTTGGCGTCGAGCCGTTGGTGGGCGGTGGCAATCTGGTCCACCCTGGCGGTGACCATCATTCTGGTCGTGGTGCTGGGGCATTATGGCACCGTAGGCCGGCACGTCAGTCGTTTGCTTGAACAAATGGAAAAACTGGCTCCGGGTCACTGGTTGTTGCAGGTGCCACCTTCCGGCCCCAGGGAGTTGCGGCAGATCCACATGGGGGTGCGCAACCTCGGGCAGCGTATGGCGGAAGCCGAATCCGAGATTGATGATCGTATTGCACGGGAGCGGGCTCTGGCCGAGCAACTGGAATACCAGGAAAAGGTGGCCGCTATTGGTCGCGTCGCTGGCGGTGTTGCTCATGAGCTGGGAGCGCCACTGAATGTGATACAGGGGAGGGCGCGAATACTGGCCAGGATCGGGTTGCCCGAAGATCAGACTCGCCATCTTGAGGACATCGAACATCAGGTGGCCCGGATGACCACGATCATCCAGCAACTGCTTGACTGTTTCCGGCATGTGCCGGACTCCAGGCGTCCGCTGGACCTCTCGAATGTGCTTCGGGATGCTTTGGAACGAGCTGCGGATGATGACCGTTGTAGCCGCTGTAGTATTGAATCCGAAGGCCTGGAAGCCGGAATGTGGGTAAGGGCGGAACCCCTGCGGGTGGGGCTCGCCTGTCTGAATGTCATCCGTAACGGTTGCCAGGCCGCCCATGCCCGCTTGAGGGTGAGTGCGCGCAGTGCCGACAAATGCTGGGAGATACGGTTTGAAGACGATGGTCCGGGGATACCGGAAGATGAGCGCCGGCGAATTTTCGAGCCTTTCTTCAGTACCCGCCCGGCAGGCGAGGGTACCGGGCTGGGGCTTGCGGTGGTAAGCAGTGTCATGAAAGAACATGGTGGCCGAATCGAAATCGGTGACAGTGAACTGGGTGGATGCCGCATGAGCTTGTATCTGCCGAAGGAGGGCGAGGCGTGACAACCAGACATACTCCGATTTTGCTGGTGGAAGACGACCAGAGCCTGAGTCAGTTGCTGGCCGAAGAGCTGGAAATGGATGGCTATCAGGTGTGTCAGGCCGCAGGGCTGGAGCAGGCTCGTGCCGCGCTGCAGGAGCAGAGGCCGGCATTGATTGTCTCGGATCTCCGGTTGCCGGACGGCGACGGCATGCAAGTGCTGGCGTTTCAGCAGGCGGAGTTCCCGGGGATTCCGTTTATTGTCATTACCGCCTTCGGGACGGTGGATCAGGCGGTGGAAGCCTTGAAGGCGGGCGCTGATGATTTCCTCACCAAACCGCTGTCTACCGATCACCTGCGGCTGAAGATCAAGCGCCTGCTGGCGCAGGCAGACATGAGCCGGCAGTTGGCGGAATATCAGTCCAGCCAGCCGGGTGGTGAAAATCTCGGGCTGGTCGGCGACAGTGCGGTCATGGAGCGACTGCGCGCCGAAATCCGGCAAGTGGCGCGCAGTCATGCCGCGGTGTTGATCAATGGCGAAAGCGGCACTGGCAAGGAGCTTGTGGCAAGGGCTATCCATCAACAGAGCGATCGCTCCGGTGAGGCGTTTGTGGCAGTCAACTGTGCCGGCATCCCACCGGATCTGATGGAAAGTGAATTTTTTGGTCACGAAGCCGGTGCTTTTACCGGTGCCAGGCAGCCCCGCAAAGGTCTGTTCGCCGAGGCCAGCGGGGGCACCTTGTTGCTCGATGAAATCGGGGAAATGCCTCTGGCCCTGCAAGCCAAGCTGTTGCGTGTGCTGCAGGAAGGCGCCATCAAGCCGGTGGGGGCGGACCACGAGGAAGCCGTGGATGTGCGCATTCTGGCGGCCACTCATGTGGATTTGATGAAGGCGGTGGCAGGGGGTGCATTCCGTGAAGATCTCTACTACCGTCTGGAAACCTTGTCGTTGAGGGTGCCGCCACTGCGGGAACGGGATGAAGATGTCGAGTGGCTGGCGATGCATTTTCTCAAGGAAGCCTGTCGACGCCATAACCGGGGGTTTATCAAGTTCAGTGATGTGACGCTCCGGGTGCTGCGCGATTACCCGTTTCCCGGTAACGTTCGTGAGTTGTCCAGTGCCATCGAACGGGCAGTGACCTTCTGCGAGGGGGACACCATTCAGCCGGAAAACCTGCCGGAGCGAATTCGCAAGCGCCAGGGCAGTGTGGCCCGACCAACATCGGTCCCCGGTGCGGGCAATGTCTCGGAATGGCCAACATTGGAGGCACTGCAGAAAGACTATGTCGACCGGGTGATGGCTGCCGTGGATGGCAACAAGCGGCGCGCTGCCCAGGTTCTGGGTATCAACCGCCGAACCCTCTACCGCTGGCTGGAATCAGAAACGGAACAGGGCAATGACTGACCAGAAACAGGCTATGATGTATGGCCTGGGCACGGTGCTGCTCTGGTCTACGGTGGCAACCGCGTTCAAACTCGCACTGGCGGACCTGGCGCCGGTGCAAATGCTGTTGGTGGCATGCACCGCCTCGGTGCTGGTGATGGCGGCCATTCTGATGATTCAGGGGCGCTGGCATCTGGTGTTCCGGTTGCGCCGGGGCCAGTACCTGCAGTCCATCGGCATGGGGCTTGTTAATCCCTGTCTGTATTATTTTCTGCTGTTTGGCGCCTTCGACCGTTTGCCGGCCCAGGAAGCCCAGCCGTTGAATTACACCTGGGCGCTGGTGCTGGCCTATCTGTCAGTGCCTTTTCTGGGGCAGAAACTGCGGCGCACGGATATTCTGGCCGGGCTGGTGTGCTACGCCGGAGTGGTCGTGATTGCCACCCGCGGGCAGGTAACCTCGCTGACCTTTTCTGACCCGCTGGGGGTGTCGCTCGCACTGGGCAGTACGCTGGTGTGGGCCAGCTACTGGATTATCGCCACCCGGGATTCGCGAGATCCGGTGGTCGGGCTTTTTCTCAATTTCCTGTTCGGGCTGCCGGTGATTGCCCTGGTCTGCTGGCAGACGGCGGGGCTGGATTTTTCATTGAACGGTTCGCTGGCGGCAGCCGTATATGTGGGCGTGTTCGAGATGGGGGTTGCTTTCGTGCTCTGGTCACAGGCCATGAAGAAAGCGGAAAACACCTCGAAAGTGAGCAATCTGATCTTTATTTCACCGTTTTTGTCGCTGGTGTTTATCTATTTCATCCTTGGCGAGCAAATACTTCCTTCCACTTATATCGGGTTGGTGCTGATCATTGGCGGTCTCTGGCTGCAACAGCAAAAAGTCCGGCGGCGGGAGCAGGCTCTGGATGAAGGCTGAGCACTGGTATCTGTATCTGGTACGAACGGCCTCCGGCAGCCTCTACACCGGCATCACCACCGATGTGGAACGTCGGTTTGCCGAGCACCAGGCCGGTGCACCGAAAGGCGCCAGAAGTCTGCGTGGCAAAGGGCCGCTTGTTCTTGTGTTTTCCGCTCCGGCCGGTGATCGCAGCCGGGCCTCACGCCTGGAGTGGCAAATCAAACGCTGGCCCCGGGCCCGCAAGGAAGCGCTGGTGCGCGGTGAGCTCTGCCTTCCAGCCACGGAGTAAGTTAGTATGATCACTGCTTTTTTACTGTAAACAGGTGTGTGCGTGACGTGTACTGGAAAACCGATACCATCGAAAGCCCGGAATGGGGCAGAGATTCATTGCGGGAACACATGGAGCCTTTTACGCCCGACCATCCCCATGAACTGAGTGATGAAATGGCAGCTTATTGCCGGTTCTACGGCCTGGATCTGTGGGAAGAGCATCCGAAGGTTCGTTATCACCAGGGCTACGTGGAGGTCGACGAACACGAAGTGATGGTGCATTACTTCCGGCTACCTGAGTCTTCAGCGCAATCGGCCCGGCCAAAGGGAACCGTGTTTATCCTGCACGGTTACTTTGACCACGTTGGCTTGTATACCCAACTGATTGATCGCTGCCTGGGGGCAGGATTTGATGTCCTTGCCTATGACCAGCCCGGACACGGGCTGTCCAGCGGAACTCCGGCGGCTATTGGCAGTTTTCTTGAATATCAGGCGGTGTTGACTGCTGTTATGACTCAGGCTCGAGATAAAGTGCGTGGACCCTGGTTTGCCGTGGGGCAAAGTACTGGCGGTGCCATTCTGATTGATTATCTGTTGTCCAATCATCACAGCCAGGAAACGTCTGAATTCCGTAACGTGGTCTTGCTGGCGCCATTGATCCGGCCAGCTGGCTGGCTGAAAGTGAGAGGGTTGCACACGTTGATGCGGCCCTTTCTGAAACGGTGGCGGCGGGTATTTGCCGAGAACAGTGGCAATGACCGGTTTCTGAGTTTTCTGCGGGAACATGATCCGCTGCAGGCCCGGGCGATACGTGTGGACTGGGTCACAGCATTGCGCAACTGGGTGCCGCATATTGAATCATCGCGTCCTGTGGACTTTCCGGTTACCGTGGTGCAGGGGGAAAAGGATCTGACCGTCGACTGGCAGCATAATCTGAGGATTATCAGAAACAAATTTTCACAAGTAAAAGAACAGCGGCTGCCTGAGGGGCGACACCATCTGGTGAACGAAGCCACCAGTTTGCAGTCAACAGTATTCAGTACGATCATTGAGGCGTTCTCAACAGGAGATTTGCGATGAGAAAAACGATTCTGGCTTTTGCCGTTGCCACCGTGGGTCTCGGTGGGTGTATGACCTACGACCCCTACACCGGTGAAGAGAAAGTATCGAGTGCCACCAAGGGCAGTGTGATTGGTGCTATCGGTGGTGCCGCTGTGGGTGCCGCAACCTCCAGCAGCAGTGACCGGGGCAAGGGTGCCCTGATTGGCGCCGCCAGTGGCGCTGCTGTAGGCGGTGGTATCGGGTACTACATGGACCGGCAGGAAGCCCAGTTGCGGCAGAAGCTGGAGGGCAGCGGTGTCCGGGTGGTTCGTAACGGCAACGAGATTGACCTGATCATGCCCGGAAACATTACGTTCAACACGGATCAGTCCAGTATCCGGCCTGGTTTCAACGACACGCTGGAGTCCGTCGCTCTGGTGCTCAAGGAATTCAACAAGACCATCATCCAGATCGAGGGTCACACCGACAGTACCGGCTCCGACAGCTACAATCAGCTGTTAAGCGAAAGCCGGGCGTCTTCGGTTCGTGATTTTCTGCTCAATCAGGGCATCGAGTCCCGTCGTACCCGCGCCGTCGGTTATGGTGAGCGTTACCCGATTGCCTCCAATGACACAGCTTCCGGCCGGGAACAGAACCGTCGGGTAGAGCTGACGCTGGTGCCGATGCAGCAGTAAGTAGTCTGTCTGCAAGGCAAAAGAAAAACCCCGGAGGCGTGATAGCCTGCGGGGTTTTTTATGGGCTGCCGGGACCTCAGAACAGAACGCGACAGCGAATGGTGCCTTTGACCTGGCTCAGCTTCTCCAGTGCCAGTTCACCATAGGATTTGTCGACATCAACCACCACATAGCCAATGTCTTCCTTGGTTTGCAGGTACTGGCCACACACGTTGATCTCGTTTTCCGAGAACACCTGGTTCATTTCCGACATTACGCCAGGAATGTTTTCGTGAATATGCAGCAGACGGTGCTGATTCGGGTGTGATGGCAGTGCCACTTCCGGGAAGTTCACGGAAGACACTGACGTGCCGTTGTCGCTGTACATGATCAGCTTTTCCGCCACTTCACGACCGATGTTTTCCTGGGCTTCCATGGTGGAGCCGCCCACGTGCGGCGTCAGGATGCAGTTATCGAACTCACGCAGCGGCGAGATGAACTCTTCGTCGTTGGACTTTGGTTCAACCGGGAAGACGTCGACAGCGGCGCCCAGCAATTTGCCGGAACCCAGAGCTTCAGCCAGGGCATCGATATCGACTACGGTACCGCGGGAAGCGTTCATCAGGATGGAGCCGGGCTTCATCTGGGCGAACTGCTCGGCCTTGAACATGTACTTGGTGGCCGGGGTTTCCGGTACATGCAGAGATACCACATCGGCAATGTTCAGCAGTTCCTGCAGAGTGCCTACCTGGGTTGCGTTACCGATCGACAGTTTGGACACCACATCGTAAAAGTACACGTCCATGCCCAGGCTTTCCGCCAGAACGCTGAATTGGGTGCCGATGTTGCCATAGCCGATGATGCCGAGTTTCTTGCCCCGGATCTCGAAACTGTTCTTGGCAGACTTCTGCCATTCACCGCGGTGTGCCTTGGCGCTTTTCTCGGGAACGCCTCGCAATAGCAGAATGGCCTGGGCCAGCACCAGCTCAGCCACCGAGCGGGTGTTGGAGAAGGGCGCGTTGAACACCGCAATGCCCCGGCGGGTTGCCGCCTGCAGATCCACCTGATTGGTGCCGATACAGAAACAGCCCACTGCCACCAGCTTCTGGGCGGCAGCAAATACTTTCTCAGTGAGCTGGGTGCGCGAGCGAATACCGATAAAGTGCGCATCGGCAATCTTTTCGACCAGCTCTTCCTCACCCAAAGAGTGGGTCAGGTACTCGATGTTGGTGTAGCCCGCAGCATTCAGGGTATCAACGGCAGATTGATGCACGCCTTCCAGCAGCAGGATCCGGATTTTGCTCTTTTCGAGAGACGTATTTGACATGGGCTTGCTTCCGAACCTTTCGTCACATGAAATGACCCGTGGCCAGAGATCGTCAGGCTGGCTCACAGAACAGGGGCGGTATGATACCATAAACGCAGACTTTCACAGTGTGCCGGCGTACCTGAATTTAAAGGTAATGCCGCCAGGCAGGGCCGGCCCAACCCAGACGAGACTGACGCATCCATGAATTCCGAACAGATCATTGCTTCCCTCGAAGAACTGGTTTCCGCTGGCGACACCCCCGGCAAGGTTCTGACCGATCCGGCCGACCTGCAGACTTACGGCACAGACTGGACCAAAATTCATACCCCCGCGCCGCTGGCCATCGTGCTTCCCAAGACCACCGAGCAAGTGCAGGCTCTGGTGAAATTCGCCAATGAAAACCTGGTGGCACTGGTGCCTTCCGGCGGCCGCACCGGCCTGAGTGCGGGCGCGGTTGCCGCTAATGGCGAAGTGGTTGTGGCCTTCGACAACATGAACAAGGTTGTCAATTTCAACGCCAGCGACCGCACCGTGCGTTGTCAGGCCGGCGTAGTGACCGAACAGCTGCAGAACTTCGCTGAGGAAAATGATCTGTACTACCCGGTGGATTTCGCCTCCGCCGGCTCCAGCCAGCTGGGTGGCAACCTGTCCACCAACGCCGGTGGCATCAAGGTAATCCGCTACGGCATGAGTCGTGACTGGGTGGCCGGCCTGAAAGTGGTCACCGGTAAGGGCGATGTGCTGGACCTGAACAAGGATCTGGAAAAGAACAACACGGGCTACGACCTGCGCCACCTGTTCATCGGCGCCGAAGGCACCCTGGGCTTCATCACCGAAGCCACCATGAAGCTGACTCGTAAGCCGAATGACCTGACCGTTTTGGTGCTGGGCGTGAACGACCTCACCAACACCATGGACGTGCTCAAGGCGTTCCAGAACAGGATGGACCTGACCGCCTACGAGTTCTTCTCCCACCAGGCCATGCAGCATGTGCTGGCCCACGGCCAGGTGCAGGCCCCGTTCGAGACCGAAGCGCCGTATTACGCGCTGCTGGAATTCGAAGCCGTGTCTGACCAGGTGATGGATGACGCCATGGAGGTTTTCGAGCACTGCATGGAAGAAGGCTGGGTACTGGATGGCGTAATCAGCCAAAGCGAAACCCAGGCCCAGAGCCTGTGGATGCTGCGCGAAGGCATCTCCGAATCCATCGCCCCGCGCACGCCCTACAAGAACGACATTTCCGTGGTGGTCTCCCGCGTGCCTGGTTTCCTCGAAGAAATCGAGAGCGTGGTGACCGAACACTACCCGGATTTCGAGATCATCTGGTTCGGCCACATCGGTGACGGCAACCTTCACCTGAACATCCTCAAGCCGGAAGACATGCCGAAGGAGGAGTTCTTCGAGAAGTGTCAGCAGGTGAACAAGTGGGTGTTCGAGATCGTCGAGAAATACGAAGGCAGTGTCTCCGCCGAGCACGGCGTGGGCATGACCAAGAAAGACTATCTTCAGTACACCCGCAGTGAAGCAGAAATTGCCTATCTGCGCGGTATCAAGCAGGTATTCGACCCCAACGGAATCATGAACCCGGGCAAGATTTTTGATTAATGTCTGAGCCGTCTTCCAACACCGAACACCTCGTTGTGCTTACCGGCGCTGGTATCAGCGCCGAGAGTGGGTTGTCCACCTTCCGTGACAGCGGCGGGCTGTGGGAAGAACACAGCGTTTACGATGTGGCCACACCCGAGGCCTTCGAGCGCGATCCCGAGCTGGTGCTGCGTTTCTACAATATGCGCCGCAGTCAGCTGAAGGATGCCCAGCCGAACGACGCCCACCGGTTGTTGGCACAGCTGGAAGACCGTTACCGGGTGACGGTTGTCACCCAGAACGTGGACGACCTGCACGAACGCGGCGGCTCCAGCAATGTGCTACATCTGCACGGCGAGCTGACCAAAGCCCGAAGCTCGGTTTACCGGGAGCCGCTCTACGACATCGGTTACCGCGAGCTCCACATCGGTGACCTCTGCGATCGTGGCACTCAGTTGCGTCCGCACGTTGTCTGGTTCGGCGAGGAAGTGCCGATGCTGGCGGCGGCAGCGGAGGTGGTGGCCACGGCTGATCGGCTGTTGATTGTGGGCACCTCGCTTCAGGTGTATCCCGCCGCCGGGCTGGTGCATGAGGTGAATCCGGGGGTACCCATTACCGTCATCGACCCCGGGGAACCTGCCTCGGTGTCCGGGGCCGATGTGATTCGCAAAGGCGCTTCCGAGGGGCTTCGGGAGTTTGTTTCCTCGTTGTCTTGAGTTTGGCCTCTTGTTCTTCTTGTCTCTTGTTTTGGGGTACGGGTCTTTGTGGGTAGGGCTTCCCAAAAACCGCTACGAGCACATCCATGTGCGCTTCTCTCAGGCCATCCCTGGCCTTCGAAATTTTTGGGAGGCCCTACCCACAAAGAGCCTATGCGAAACTACTGGAGAATGGGGCTTGGGCGTCAGAAGTGGCGAAACCTAATTGGCAAGCATTGGGCTCCCCAACTCGGAGTTTAATAGCTCAGACGGGGGATGCCTTTCCAAAAATTTGCGGAGCCATGGATGGCGGAGCATAAGCGCCACAGGGATGTGCCGCAGGAGCGCTTTTTGGAAAGGCATCCCCCGGCTGTGCCTAGCACCAAAGCTCCAGGCTCCAATAGAGCCAAAAGCCAGAGTTCAGCCCCCGGAATTGAGATACCGATCAAGGTCACCCCGAAAAGCCGCCTGAACCCCCAAACGCTTGAGCATCCAGTAGTGCCCCGCAATCATCCGGTCGATGAAGATTGTCTCCACCGGCGGCTGGAAATAATCCAGATACTCGAAAACCGTCTTCGTTTGCGCCGCCACCTGCTGGTGAATATCCGCGGCCCCGAAGTCGTAGGGCTGGTCATTCTTGAACGGCGTAATCAGCATATCCCGCCACATCGCATAGTAGGCTTCATCCACCGCCGGTTGTGCCTCGATGCGGGCACCCAGATCAATTAGATAGCGGTCCAAAGCCCGGTAGTCCTCGTTCAGGGCCGAGACGATGGCGTTTCGGTAGGCGGTGACGATCTCCGGTTTGAGTTTCTTCACACAGCCGAAATCGTAGATCACCAGTGTGCCGTCGGGGCGGAAGGCGAAGTTGCCGGCGTGCGGGTCGCCGTGGATGCATTCAAAGCGGAACAACTGGTCGGCCATGGTGGTGAATATGCGGTGGCCGATGAGGTTGATGGTTTCCTGGCTGTAGCGGTCCGGGGTGATCTGGCTGACGTGGTCGCCTGCTTCCAGTTCCAGGGTCAGGATGCGGTGGTTGGAATGGCTTTCCACCAGGCCGGGAATGACGACCCAGGGGTGATCCTGGTGCAGCTCCCGGAACAGGCGCAGGTTGTTGGCTTCGTTTTCGTAATCCAACTCTTCTTTCAGGCGCACCCGTATTTCTTCGAACAGCTGGTCGACGGTTTCTTCGGGCATTTTCAGCAGGCCGCCGAGCTTTAAGGTAAGTCGTAACTGTTTGAGGTCAGAATCGCAGGATTCGTCCACGCCGGGGTATTGGACCTTGACGATGACTTCCGTGCCGTCGTGCAGCCGGGCCCGGTGGACCTGGCCGATGGAGGCGGAGGCGTAGGGCATTTCCTGGAACCAGGCGAACAGTTCGGGCAGTTTCTTGCCCAATTGCGTTTCCACCTGCCGGCGGATCATTTCGTAGGGCATGGGCGGAGCGTCTTTTTGCAGACGCTCCAGTGCCCGGGAAAACTCCGGCGGCAGGAAGTCCTGGGTTTGCGAGGCGATCTGGCCGACTTTCATGACCGCGCCCTTCATTTCGCCCAGGGTGTCGGCAATCTGGTTGGCCATCTGGGTGTAGCTGTCAGCGCGAATGCTATCGGCGTTGCCACGGTTGATTGCGCGGCGGGCCTTTTGGCTGGCGTACTGGCCGGCGATGGATGCGGTCATGCCGGCCAGTTTGAAGAACCGGCCGGCGCGGGTGGTAGTTGGTTTGTGGCTCATGGGTGTCATAACTCCGCATCTGCGTAACAGCAAGTGTTCAGAGAGTTATGCGAACCAACCGGGCATTCAGACCACGTGGGTTTCCACAAACAGCACATCCTCCAACTCCAGCGACAGCGTCTGCCCGGATATCAGTGGGCCGACGCCTTTTGGGCGTGCCGGTAAGTATCACGTCACCTGGCTCCAGGGAGAACTGGTGGCTCATGTGGGCAATCAGCGGCACGATGGGGTTGAGCATGTCGTCGGTGTCGCCGGTTTGCTGACGTTTGCCGTTGATATCCAGGGTGAAGTGGATGTTGCCTTTCGGGAGTTTGTCTGCAGAAACGAATGGCGAAAGCGGGCAGGCGCCGTCGAAGCCTTTGGCGGGCTCCCAGGGCTGGCCTTTTTCCTTGAGCTTGCTTTGGAGGTCGCGAAGGGTGAGGTCCAGTGCGAGGCCATAGCCAAGAATGGCACTTTCTACCTCGCTGGCGGAAGCTTTGGTCAGCGGACGGCCGATCAGTACCGCCAGTTCGGCTTCAAAATGCACCTCGCCCTGGTTGCGTGGAAAATCCAATGGACGGGTCAGGTGCACAGCCGAGGAGGCCGGTTTGATGAACAGCAGCGGTTCATCGGGAACGGGATTGTTCAGCTCCCTGGCGTGTTCGGCGTAATTGCGGCCCACGCACACAATTTTCCCCGGTGGCAGGTGCAGCGGCGTGCCATCTTTCCAGTGGTGCTGATAATCGGGCATAGTCGCCTCCTCTGTGCGGGCCGGGTTCAGTCGTCCTGGAACGAACACACAGTATAGACCGGCAACCCTTCCTCTTGCAGCTTGGCCGAGCCGCCCAGGTCAGGCAGATCAATCATGGCGGCCACTTCCACGATCTCTGCGCCGATACGACGAATAAGCCGTGCCGCAGCCAGCATGGTACCGCCGGTGGCGATCAGGTCGTCCACCAGAACCACCTTGTCGCCGGCTTTGAAGGCATCCTCGTGGAGTTCCACTGAGGCGGTGCCGTATTCCAGCTCGTAGTCTTCCACCAGAGTATCGAAAGGCAGCTTGCCTTTCTTGCGGATCAGAACCAGGGAGGCGTTCAACTCATAGGCCAGAGCCGACCCAATAATAAAGCCGCGGGCGTCTACGGCCGCTACGGCATCGATTTGCTCGCCGTGGTAACGGTGTACAAACGCGTCGATCAGCTTGCGGAAGGCGGTTCTGTCCTGCAGCACTGTGGTGATATCCCGAAACGAAACCCCGGGCTTGGGCCAGTCGGGAACCGTGCGGATGGCTTGTTTGATGCTTTCGGAGAAGTAGTCCATGACAAGACCTGTCGATAGTACCGGACGCCGCTCAGGCAGCGTCCAGGAACATGAATTTCAGAACGAATACCACGGCAATGGTGACGACACTGGCGTTCAGGTCAGACCAGCGGCCGGAAAGCGCCTTGATGGCGGCATAGGTAATAAAGCCCAGGGCGATGCCGTTGGCAATGGAGAACGTCAGCGGCATGGTCAGCGCGGTCACAATCGCAGGTGCCGCATCGGTAATGTCATCCCAGTCTACCAGCTTCAGGCCGCTGGCCATCAGCACGGCCACGTAGAGCAGGGCAGGGGCGGTGGCATAGGGAGGAATGATACTGGCAATTGGCGACAACAGCAGACACGCGAGGAACAGCAGGGCGACCACGACAGCGGTCAGGCCGGTGCGCCCGCCGGCAGAGATGCCCGCCGTGGATTCGATGTAACTGGTGGTGGTGGAGGTGCCCAATGCCGCGCCAGACATGGTGGCCACTGAATCAGACATCAATGCGCGGCCCAGGCGTGGCAATTTGCCGTCTTTGTCCAGCAGACCGCCACGCTGGGCGGCGCCGATGAGTGTTCCGGAGGTATCAAACAGATCCACAAAAAGGAATGCGAAGACGACGCTGATCATGCCGACATTCAGCGCACCGGCAATGTCCAGTTCCATGAACGTGGGGGCCAGGCTGGGTGGTGCGGAGACAAAACCATCGAATTCGACCATGCCCATCATCATGGCGATCACGGTGATGGCCAGAATGCCAATCATCACAGCACCGGTAATACGGCGGAACGAGAGCGCGCAGATCAAGACAAAACCACCGAAAAACAGGAGGCTTTCGGCCATTTTGATTTCGCCCATGCCCACCAGGGTAGCCGGGTTGTCGACCACGACGCCGGCATTTTTCAGGGCGATGAGTGCCAGAAAGAAGCCGATACCGGCAGAAATGCCGAAACGCAGTGACATGGGAATGCTGTTGATCAGCCACTCCCTCACTTTGACGACGCTCAGGATGAAGAAAATAAAGCCGGAAAGGAAAACTGCACCCAGGGCCACTTGCCAGCTGTAGCCCATACTTCCGACCACAGTAAAAGAGAAAAAGGCATTCAGCCCCATGCCGGGTGCCAGGGCGATGGGATAATTGGCCCAAAGGCCCATAATCAGTGTGCCGATGGCTGCAGCGATACAGGTGGCCACGAATACCGCACCGAAATCCATGCCGGTTGAAGACAGGATGCTCGGATTGACCACAATAATATAGGCCATGGTCAGGAAGGTTGTAATGCCCGCTACCACTTCTCTACGAACAGTGGTGCCATGGGCCTGGAGTTGGAACAGTCGTTCAAGCATGACGGTTGTCTGCCTCGCAGGGTGCTGGAAGTTGGGGTGTGGGGTGGTTAAGCCGGGAAAATTTTAAACTGCGCGAAAAAACGGCAATCTTACCGCTTGCTGCGGCTCAGGCCAAGAGATGATCGTCCAGAAGCTTCTGAATAGCGCCGGGGCGGCGCTCAGTGATCGCGCTGCAGCCGGATATCAAAACGTACAGCGGCCAGGCGCACAATCACAATAAATGACAGGCCGATGGTCAGAGCGATGGATTCGCTTTCCAGTAACCACTGGCAGATAAAGTAGAGCCAGCAACCGGCGAAGGCGATAGAGGCGTAGATCTGGTCCTTGCGGAATATAAACGGCACTTCGTTGCTCAACGTGTCTCTCAGAGCACCACCGAAACAGCCGGTTATCACGCCAAGCATGGAGGCGATAAACCATGAATGGCCCAGGTCCAGCGCAAGTTGGGCACCAAGGATGGAGAAAATACCCAGCCCGATGGCATCGGGGAACACGATTCGCGATTCTTTGAGGCTGTGCGCGCGGCTCCAGTAGCTGAATACGATAGCCATGGCCAGAATCAGGATTGGCTGTTCCTGATGCTTGATCCAGTACAGCGGGTGGTTGTCCATGATCAGATCCCGCAGGGTGCCACCGCCCAGCGCCGTAATAAAGCCGATGGTGAATATGCCCACCGGATCCATGTTCTTCGAGCGTGCGACGATCATGCCGGAAATGGCAAACGCGACAACGCCAATCATTTCCAGCAGGTAGATAATATCGAACATGGGCGGGTCCGGGAGTCGGTCGTAACGATGTGCGGCTGAGGAAATCCAGCGCGAAGCATAACGGAAATGGCCGGAAGATTCATCAGCGCCCGGCAGGGACAGCCCGTGTTAGACTTGCCTGCGCATTTTGAATCGCAGGTGTAGTAGGCACCGAACAGATCCCGCAAAGAAAAGGCGAACAATGACCGTTATCTCTTTCAGACAGCTGGCCTTGGTCACAGTTGTTGCCTTGGCCGGCTGCGGTTCCACCGGCCCCGAAAAATCAGAAGCACCGGCGCCAGCTGTGCGTCAGGTTACCCAGTCAGCCCATTGTGGTTTGACCGGCCCCGGAATGGCCTGGGTGGAAACGGATGAGAAACGCGAAAAGCTGCTGGATCTGGCCGGGCAGAACATGGTGACCAGTATGGTCCGGAAGGTTGACCTGAGCCGGGAAAGGCTGGTGTTTGTAACGCTCGGGCAGAAGCCCAAGGCTGGTTACAGTGTCGGGCTCGATGAATTCTCGGTGGACCAGAATAGCCTGACAATGCGCATGCGGGTTCGCGAACCCGCACCCGATGCCATGGTGGCCCAGGTAATTACCTCACCCTGCGTGGTGCTGGCTGTCAGCCCGGTGGACTGGCAACAGGTGAAAGTTATCGGTGTCTCGGAGCAGCCTCTGGTTAAATCCACGGGCCAGATGGCCGAGCCATAGCGTCAGCAAACAACCGTTGATCTTTCAGCTTTATTCCCTAAGCTATGACCCAGCTTTAACGACCAATTGCGGAGCCACGCCGTCTTATGAGCCAGCAAGACTACAACGCCGATGCCATTGAAGTTCTGAGTGGCCTTGACCCGGTACGCAAGCGCCCGGGGATGTACACCGACACCTCACGGCCCAACCACCTGGCTCAGGAAGTCATTGATAACAGCGTAGATGAAGCACTTGCCGGCCATGCACGGCGCATTGATGTGGTGCTGCACAGCGACAACTCGCTGAGTGTGGAAGACGATGGCCGGGGCATGCCGGTGGATGTTCATCAGGAACACGGCGTGCCCGGCGTTGAGCTGATTCTTTCCCGGCTGCACGCTGGCGGTAAGTTCTCCCAGGGCAATTACAATTTTTCCGGTGGTTTGCACGGCGTCGGGGTTTCGGTCGTTAATGCCCTGTCGACGCACCTGGAAGTTACGATCAAACGCGGTGGCCAGGTTCACCGGATGACCTTTGCCAACGGTTACAAAGCCTCTGATCTGGAAGTGATCGACACGGTTGGCAAGCGCAACACCGGTACCCGTCTGAAGTTCACACCTGATGTCAGTTATTTCGACAGCCCCAATTTCTCGGTCAGCCGTCTGCGTCATAACCTGCGTGCCAAAGCGGTCTTGTGCCCGGGGTTGACGGTTACCTTTGTGCAGGAGAAAACTGGCGAGAAAGATGAATGGTGCTACGAAGAAGGTCTGCGCGATTATCTGCGTACCGCCCTGGCCGACATCGAAGCGGTGCCTCTGGAGCCATTTACCGGTAGCTTCTCAGGAAACAGCGAAGCGGTGGACTGGGCCATTCAATGGTTGCCTGAGGGCGGCGATGCGGTTCAGGAAAGCTACGTCAACCTGATTCCCACGGCTCAGGGCGGCACCCACGTGAACGGCCTGCGCACGGGTTTGCTGGAAGCCATGCGCGAATTCTGTGAATTCCGCAGCTTGTTGCCGCGGGGTGTGAAGCTCTCACCGGAGGATATCTGGGAGCGGGTGGCCTATGTGCTCTCGTTCAAGATGCAGGAGCCGCAGTTCTCAGGTCAGACCAAGGAGCGTCTGTCTTCCCGCGAGGCGGCCGCGTTTGTCTCGGGCGTGGTGAAAGACGCGTTCAGTCTCTGGCTGAACCAGCATACTGACATTGCCGAAGTGCTGGCCGAGCTGTTTATCAGTAACGCCCAGCGCCGGCTGCGGGCCAGCAAGAAAGTCGCCCGCAAGAAAGTCACCTCGGGCCCGGCATTGCCCGGCAAACTGGCGGATTGCTCCGGCGCCGATGCCAGCCGTTCCGAGTTGTTTCTGGTTGAAGGGGACTCTGCCGGTGGTTCCGCGAAACAGGCCCGGGACCGTGAGTTCCAGGCGGTGATGCCGTTACGAGGCAAAATTCTGAATACCTGGGAAGTGGATTCCGGCGAGATTCTCGCCTCCCAGGAAGTGCACGATATCGCCGTCGCCATTGGCGTTGACCCCAGTTCGGACAACATAGCCGGCGTGCGCTACAACAAAATCTGCATCCTGGCCGATGCCGACTCTGATGGCCTGCACATTGCCACCCTGTTATGCGCTCTTTTTGTAAAACACTTCCGGCCGCTGGTTGCTGCTGGCCATGTGTTTGTGGCCATGCCGCCGCTGTACCGCGTGGATATCGGCAAGGAAACGTTCTACGCCCTGGATGAGCATGAGAAACAGGGCATTGTTGATCGGCTGGCCGCAGAAAAGCGCCGGGGCAAGATCCAGGTAACCCGTTTCAAGGGGCTGGGCGAAATGAATCCGCTGCAGTTACGTGAAACCACCATGGCACCGGATACCCGAAGACTGGTGATGCTCACGCTGGAAGAGGGCGATGACACCGACGAGCGGATGGACATGCTTCTGGGCAAGAAGCGGGCGTCGGATCGCCGGGCCTGGCTGGAAACCTACGGTAACATGGCCGATATTGAGGTCTGATATTCGTTTCGGGTATTTAAAAAGCATTCATTATTCTTTTTAATCATTTAATGCCTTCGTTATTCTGCCAGTTTTAAGGTCGGATGATCG
>JAVLAV010000040.1:0-27053 GCA_031580735.1 Marinobacter sp. | reverse complement strand
CTGAATAAGGTCGATGGGGATTTCCCGGAGCTCGCCATCGTGACTGGTGGTTTTCTGGTCAAGGTCGACTTTCGAGCCCTGCAGCAATGCTCCGAGCCCACGTTCACCCAAACCTCGTTTCTTCGCCGCCATGGTGTCTGTCATTCTTCCTGTTGAAATAATGGATGCCTGGTTGGCCTGCAAGCGAGTGATGTTACACCGCAACGGCGGCGGATGTCTTTTTCGATCCGTGCCGGCGAACCATTTCTCCGGCCAGGGCCAGATAAGCCACTGCGCCCTTCGAAACCCGATCGTACTTCAAGGCCGGCACACCGTAACTGGGTGCTTCGGCCAGGCGCACATTGCGCGGAATGACGGCCCGGTAGACCTTGTCGCCGAAGTACTCGCTGAGCTGACCGGAGACATCGAGTGTCAGACTGTTGCGCGGATCATACATGGTGCGCAGGATGCCCTCGATCTCCAGATCCGGATTTACCGTTTCCTTTATCTGTTCCACGGTGTTCATCAATGCCGCCAGACCTTCCAGTGCGTAGTATTCACACTGCATGGGTATCAGAACCGAGTCCGCGGCCGACAGGGCGTTGACGGTTAACAGGTTCAGCGATGGCGGACAGTCGATCAGGATGTACTCGTAGTTCTCACGAACCTGATTCAGCATCAGCCGCAACCGGTGCTCACGCCCGATTTCGTTCATCAGCTCCACTTCCGCTGCTGTGAGATCGCCGTTGGCCGGCAGCAGATCAAAGCCGGAGGCTTCAGCGTGAACAATGACTTCGGCCGGTGTCGAGCGTTTGGTCAGAACATCATAACCGGACACTTCCAGGGAATTTTTATCCACACCGCTACCCATGGTGGCGTTGCCCTGGGGGTCCATATCGACCAACAGAACCCGGCGCTTGGTGGCAGCCAGAGACGCAGCAAGATTGACGCAGGTGGTGGTTTTACCCACACCGCCTTTCTGATTGGTCACTGCAATCACGCGCGCCATGCTTTGCCTCCTTGTTGCGGATTACCGGGAATGTCCGGCACGGGCGACGACCAGCAAATGCCGTTCGCCGTCAGCACCGGGAACCTTCAGGGAATGACTGGATTTTACCTGCCAGTCTTCCGGAAGGGCAGACACTTCATCATCCGGATACTGGCCTTTCATGGCAAGGAACTCGCCATCATTTGCCAATAGCTGGTCGCACCAGCTCACCAGATTCTCCAGGGCGGTAAAGGCCCGGCTGCTGATCTGGGTGAACAGCTGGTCTGGCTGGCAGTCTTCCGCCCGGCCGTGGATGACATCCACGTTCTTCAGGCCCAACTCCAGTACACACTGATTCAGGAACCGGGTTTTCTTGCCGTTGCTGTCGAGCAGCGTGAAATGCTTGTCCGGAAACACAATGGCCAGGGGAATACCCGGCAGGCCGCCACCGGCACCGACATCCAGCAAGTGGTCAGTGGTTATCCAGGGCACGATGCTGAGGCTGTCCAGCAGCTGGCGCGACACCATCACCTGCTCGTCACGGACGGCGGTGAGGTTGTAGGCCTTGTTCCATTTATTCAACAGAGCCAGAAAAGCCAGTAACTGTTGCTGCTGGCTTTCGTTCAGAGCAAGCTCCATCCCGGCCAGTCCTTCCTTGAGCTGGCGCTGCCACGGTGCATAACTCATATCAGGCACTCTGCTTGCGCAGCAGATCCCGTTTTTTCAGGTGCACCAGAACCTGGCTCACCGCCGCCGGAGTCACGCCCTGAATCCGGGAGGCCTGGGCCACGGTTTCCGGCCGCACCTCTTTGAGCTTCTGCTTGATCTCGTTGGACAGGCCACCAATGACGTCGTAATCCAGATCAATCGGCAGAGCGGTGTTCTCGTTCTTGCGCAGGCGCTCGATTTCATCGGCCTGGCGAGAGATATAGCCCTCGTATTTGATCTCGATTTCCACCTGGTCCGCCACGTTCGGATCCGGCGCCCGTTCGGCGCCAATGTCGGCAATGTGATCGTAGACAACTTCCGGACGACGCAGCAGCTCCGCCAGCGTGTGATCGCGGGTCATGGGCTGTTTCAGGTACTGATTGGCACGCTCCCCGGCTTCGGTGTTCGGGTGAATGCGGGTGCCTTCCAGACGGCTGCGCTCTTTGCTGATGCCTTCGCATTTATCACTGAACTTCTGCCAGCGATCATCGTCGACCAGACCCAGCTTGCGACCGGTTTCAGTCAGGCGCAAATCGGCGTTGTCTTCGCGCAGAATCAGGCGATATTCGGCACGGCTTGTGAACATGCGGTATGGCTCTTTGGTGCCCATGGTGATCAGGTCGTCCACCAGCACACCCAGATAGGCTTCGTCACGGCGAGGGTACCATTCGGCTTTTTCCTGAGCCCGCAGCGAAGCATTGATACCTGCCAGCAGGCCCTGGGCACCGGCTTCTTCGTAACCGGTGGTGCCGTTGATCTGGCCGGCAAAATACAGGCCCTGGATAAACTTGGTTTCCAGGGTGTGGCGCAGATCCTGCGGGTTCAGGTAATCGTATTCGATGGCGTAACCCGGGCGAGTAATGTGGGCGTTCTCGAAACCGGGAATGGAACGCACGGCCGCTAGCTGGATATCAAACGGCAGGCTGGTGGAAATACCATTGGGGTAGAGTTCGTTGGTGGTCAGCCCTTCCGGCTCCACGAAAATCTGGTGTGAATCCTTGTCGGCAAAGCGGTTCACCTTGTCTTCAATGGACGGACAGTAACGCGGGCCCACGCCTTCAATGTTGCCGCCAAACATGGGCGAACGGTCAAAGCCACTGCGGATGATGTCGTGGGTTTCTTCGGTGGTGCGGGTCACGTAACAGCAGACCTGCTCCGGATGCTGTTCGCGGCTGCCGACAAAAGACATCACCGGGGTCGGGTTATCGCCCCACTGCTCCTGCATGGCGGAGAAATCCACAGACCGGGCGTCAATGCGCGGCGGTGTGCCGGTTTTCAGGCGACCCACGTTGAAGGGTAATTCCCGTAATCGCTGGGCCAGCGCGTTCGCGGGCGCATCGCCGGCACGGCCACCGGAATGATTCTGCATGCCGATGTGGATAACTCCGCCCAGGAAGGTGCCGGTCGTCAACACCACGGTTTTGGCATTAAAGCGGATGCCGGTCTGGGACACCACGCCGGTGACCTGGTCGTTTTCCACAATCAGATCGTCGGCCGCCTGCTGGAACAGGGTCAGATTGGGCTGGTTTTCCAGGGTATGGCGTATGGCCGCCTTGTACAGAACACGGTCCGCCTGGGCACGGGTGGCCCGTACCGCCGGGCCTTTACGGCTGTTGAGCACGCGGAACTGAATACCGGCATGATCGGTGGCGTGCCCCATGGCACCACCCAGGGCGTCGATTTCCTTCACCAGATGACTCTTGCCAATACCACCAATGGCCGGGTTACAGGACATCTGGCCCAGTGTCTCGATATTATGGGTCAGCAGCAGGGTTTGCGAACCCATGCGCGCCGCTGCCAGTGCGGCTTCAGTACCGGCATGGCCACCACCAATGACAATGACATCGAAACGGGTCGGGAAATCCACTCTTCACCTCGGAATTCGGGGGATAAAAACAGGGCGGGGAGTATAACGCCTCACCCGGGAAATTGCAGTCGGGATGTGTAAATTTTAACCAATAATTGGTAAAAGCCAAAACTCACGGGTTATCAGGCGCTTGTCACACGTTTTTCACAAAAGTTTTCAAAACACTTATCCACAACGCTGACGTGACTTATGAAGGCCTTAAATTCTCTTAAAACTCTGTTTTTATTGTTTATTTTTTAATTCTTCCAAAGGTTATCCGTAAGTTTTCCCTGTAATTATCCACAAGTCGGAACTGGCTGTATTTGTCACCCGTATTCTTTCTCCAGCTTGTCCAGTTCCTTCTCTACGGCGTTGGATGATTTGGCAAACCGGGCTAGCAGGTTATACAGCACCGGAATGATGAACAGAGTCAGGGTGGTGGCGAAGATCAGCCCACCCAGAATCACCATACCAATGGCCGCCCGGCTTTCGGCTCCTGCGCCGGTTGCTATCACCAGCGGCACAGCACCAAACACGGTTGAGATGGTGGTCATCAATACCGGCCGGAAACGCAGGGTGGCCCCTTTGAGAATCGCTTCTCTGACCGGATAGCCTTTATCGCGCAGTTGGTTGGCGAATTCCACAATCAGGATACCGTTCTTCGCCATTAACCCCAGCAGCATGATGATCCCTATCTGACTGTAGATATTCAGGCTGATACCCGACCAGGCCAGGGCAATCAGCGCGCCGGTAACCGCCAGCGGTACCGACAACATGATGATCAGCGGGTGAATCCAGCTTTCAAACTGGGCCGCCAGCACCAGGAAGACAATGACAAACGCCAGCGCGAACGTGACATAGATGGCGGCAGAGGAATCCTGAAACTCCCGGGACAGTCCCTGGTAACTCAACCGCGCCTCCGGCGGCAGGTTATCCACAGCCAGAGTGTTCAGGTAATCCAGCGCAGACCCCAGACCATAACCTTCCTCGAGATTGGCACTGATGACCACGGCAGGCAGCCGGTCGATCCGGCGAAGGTCCGGATTGGCACCGATTTCTTCCACCGATACCAGGGCTTTCAGGGGAATGAGCTCACCCCCGGCTCTCGGGCGCAGGAAAATCTGTTCCATATCGCCGGGTGTGGCCCGGTCAGCGTCGTTGGCCTGAATAATAACGTCGTATTCCCGGCCACGGTCTAGATAGGTGGTGACCTGCCGTGAGGCCAGCATGGTCTGCAGCGTCAGCCCCACATCTTCCACGGTAATGTCCAGGTCGGCGGCGCGGTCCCGGTCAATACTCAAGCGGAGTTCAGGCCGGGTCAGTTCAAAATCGGTGTCCACATTCAGCAGGTTAGGGTTTTCTTTTGCCCGGGAAACAATTTCTTCACTCCAGGCCTGCACCGACTCGTAATCCGGCCCGGCCACCACAAACTCCACCGGCTGGCTGAAGCCGCGCTGACCCAGACCAGGCGGGTTGATCACACTGATCCTGATGCCGGATATGTCCGACAGTTTGTCGCGGATGTCACTGGCGACCTGCTGCTGCTTGATGTCCCGCTGCTCCCAGGGCACCAGCCCCATGATCATGAAGGCATTATCTTCCTCGTTCCGGAAACCGACGATGGAAAGAAAACGCTGGGCAATGCCCTCATCCAGATAGGGCAGCAATTGCTCTTCGGCCTGTTTTACAAAATGATCGGTGTATTCAACCGTGGCGCCCCGTGGCGCATTGGCGGGCATGATGATAACGCCACGATCTTCGGTGGGCGCCAGTTCCTGGGGGAGGCGCGGGAAGATAACCACAGCGACAATCAGCCCGGCGACCCCAATGCCCAGCAACAGGCCCGGCTGATTGAGAGAGAAGGTCAGTGCTTTGTGATAGCCATTGGTCAGGCCGTTGAGGATTTTCTCGCTGAACGCCCAGAGCCGGTGGCCCTCCTCCTTTTCTGGCTCGGGGCTGTGGCGCAGCCACTTGGAACACAGCATCGGCGCCAGGGTAAGCGCCACCAGGCTGGAGAAAATCACGGCCGCGGCCAGGGTAAAGCCGAATTCAGCAAACAGACGCCCGACGTTGCCGCCCATAAAGGAGATGGGCACAAACACGGCGATCAGTGTCAGGGTGGTGGCAATAATGGCGAAGGAAACCTGTTTGGCACCCCGGAACGCCGCCAGCAACGGGGGTTCACCGGCGTCGATCCGGCGCTGGATGTTCTCCAGCATGACGATGGCATCGTCCACCACCAGCCCAATCGCAAGAATGATCGCCAGCAGTGTCAGCACGTTGATGGAGAAGCCGAGAAAGCCCAGGCCGATAAACGCACCAATTACCGCCACCGGAATGGTTACCGCCGGGATCAGCGTCGCGCGCCAGGAGCGCAGAAACAGGAAGATCACCAAAATCACCAGCGATACCGCAATGGCCAGGGTGATCAGCACTTCCTTGATGGAAGCACGGATAAAAATGGATTCATCGTAGCTTTCGGCAATGCTGACTTCCGGCGGCAGGGTCGCCCGGATTTTCTCCAGTTCCGCCTGCACCCCGTCAGACACCGCGACGGTATTGGCCTTCGACTGGCGAATGACCCCCATGCCGATGGCCGTCTGACCACTGGCGCGCAACCGGCCGACATCGGATTCCACCCCAAGCTGAACGTTGGCAACTTCCCCCAGTCGGAGCAGGTCATTGCCATCCCGGCGAATCACCAGTTCCCGGAACTCTTCAACGGTGGATAAGCGGCCTTCGGCCCGCACCGTGAAGTTTCGGGTGGAGGAATCCACTGAGCCGGCGGGCAGCTCCACATTGTTGGCGCGGAGCGCCTGTTCCACTTCCGCCACGGTGATATCCCTGGCTGCCAGTCGGGTGCGATCCAGCCACACCCGGATGGCATACCGGCGCTCGCCACCAATCCGGACATCCGCCACGCCATCCAGCACCGAAAGCCGGTCGACCAATACCCGGTCGGCGTAGTCACTGAGTTCGGCCGCATCCCAGACATCGCTGAGCAGCGTTATCCACATCATCGGACGGGCATCGGAATCGGCCTTGCGTACAACGGGTGGGTCGGCTTCGTCAGGCAGCTGGTTGCTTACCCGAGAGACCGCATCACGGACGTCATTGGCCGCGATATCCACATCCCGGGAGGTATTGAATTCGATACTGGTGCGGGATTCGCCCTGCTCTGTGGAAGACTCGATGGAGCGAATGCCTTCAACGCCGCTGATGGCGCCTTCGATGACCTGGGTAATCTGGGTATCCACCACTTCGGCCGCGGCACCGGTGTAGTCGGTGGAAATGGAAACGACCGGCGGATCAATATCCGGGTATTCGCGCACCGGCAGGCCCAGCAGGGCCGCAATGCCAAACACCACCACCAGCAAACTGAGCACCGTGGCAAAGACCGGGCGCTTGATGGAAAGATCGGAGAGCACCATGGATCAGGACTCCGCCGGGTCGGTAAAGCGGTTATCCGGAATGGCATTATCGGATTCGATCGCACGAATGCGGTCACCGGAACTCAAGCGGTCCTGACCGGTCACGATGACCTGGTTGTCCAGGCTCAGACCATCAAGAATTTCCACCCGCCCGGGCATCCGCGAACCGGTGGTGACCGATACCCGCCGGGCGTTGCCCTCTTCGGCCACAAACACATACTTTTCGTCGCCCCGGATCATTACCGCCTGCTCCGGAACGACCAGCCCTTCACGCTCCTGCAGGGTCAATGACGCCGACATGAACTGGCCGGGGCGCAGACGACCATCAGTGTTGTCGATCAGGGCGCGAACAGTCAGTGTGCGGCTCAGTTCACTGATACGGGAGGCCAGTTCCACCAATTCGCCTTCAAAGGTTTCATCGGGGAAGGCCGGAGACGTCGCCAGAACCTTCTGCCCGGGAGTTACTTGTCCGATAAACCGCTCGGGAACGGCAAAGCTCATTTCCATCTGTTCTGTGGTATCGAGCGTGGTAATGGCGGTACCTGACTGCAGATAGGCACCCACACTGATATCAGACAGCCCGACAATGCCGGAGAAGGGCGCTTCAATTCGATGGTTTTCGAGTCTTACTCTGGCGGCTTGCTGCTGAGCCCGGGCCACGTCGACCGCGGTACGCAGCTCATCCACCTGTGACTGGGAAATGCTGTTGTTGGAGCGCAGGCTCTGCGCCCGGGTCAGTTGCCGACGGGCATCGGCCAGTTGTGCTTCAATAACGGCAAGATCGGCGCGAGCCTGGCGGTCATCAAGTCGCACCAGTAGCTCCCCCTGACCTACCCGCTGGCCCGGTGCCAGGTTCAGCTCCACCACCCGGCCACTGACTTCCGTTGTCACTTCCACGGAATTCAGTGCCCGCAACGTGGCGACTGCCCTTACCTCATCACGTACCTGCTCCATCCGGGGCGACTGAACATTGACTGTACGAGGTTCGCTTTCACCCTCACCTTCACCGGTATCTTCCGGTGCCATGCCCTGATAAACCCAGGCGCCAACAGCAGCCGCTCCAATCAACACCAACGCAATCAGCCATTGCTTCCACATGGGTACAGGTAACCTTCCTGAAATCAGTTTTGCGGGGTGGCCCCACAATTATTTCTTTTGGATCACCAGCACGACTTCACCAACATCTATACCCCATTTGCTCATGGTGGTTTCGTTGATCAGCGTGTCTGGTGTCGTCAGATACATCCAGTCATCCATCCGGACATCAATGGTACTGTCCCCATAGGGCACCCGGAGCACATAATTCATGTGTATGGCATTGCCCTGCCAGCGCATGGTTCCGGGTTCAACAACATCACCGGCCGTGGCGTGATAGGCACCATTTTCTGGCGTCAGGGTCCATACACGGGTCTGCACTTCACCATCATTGAAGCGGAACACTTCATCGAGTGTGCCCACGCCGTCTTCGTCCCAGGTGGCGGTGATATCGGCATCAAAGGTACGAATAACCTTGCCAGAAAAATTCTTGACCACACCCCGGGCAGAAAGTTCGCCGGTAAAGAAATCCTCGGGCACCAGTGCCGGCCGCTTGTCACTGTAATCGTCCAGCGACGGGCCGGCACAGCCGGACACCATTGCCAGCACTAACAATATAAGGCCAGACCGCCACAGGCCACTGCGAAAACGGGAAATAACCGGGTTTTGCATGACTTTTACACTCCTTGAAACAGGTTTACCGCGCCAGCGGCCATTGGCTGTTATACGAGAGGCCTTGAAATTCCGATTGCAGCCCTTAGGCTGCCAGTGCAGCTCACTTCAAAAATCACCTGAAACGAGGAATTTTTCGGGTAGCCCCGCAGGTGCCGGCTAGCCCGTGCGATCAGACTTTGCGAATAAAAGAAGGAGGTTCGAAGATGAATACTCGTACTGACGACTTTTATCCGACACGCCTGGAACGCCCTGTTGAAAACTTTGAGCGCAAAGACCCGGTTATCCACAGCCAGGGTAAAGACCGCGCTGAGGGCCCTTTGAGTGAAACCGAACTGGCGCAATATGAGCGCAGTGGGTTTCTCGTGTTCAACAACTTTCTGGATAAAGAAGCTGTCCAGCGCTTCCGGGATGATCTGCGCGCCTATGAAGATGACGACAGCATTCTGCGATCAGAAGGCACCATCACCGAGCCGGGCAAGCCTGAGATTCGCTCCATATTCGGCATTCACGAACTGTCTGACCGGTTCGACCGGCTGACCCGTGACCGCCGCATCCTGGACATGGTGCGTCAGCTGCTGGGCAGTGACGTGTACATCCATCAGTCCCGCATCAATTACAAACCCGGTTTCCACGGTAAAGGTTTCAACTGGCATTCGGATTTTGAAACCTGGCATGCAGAGGATGGTATGCCACGCATGCGGGCGGTGAGCTTTTCCATTTCACTGACCGACAACAACCCATTCAACGGCCCATTGATGCTGGTACCCGGCACCCATAAAACCTGGTTCCCCTGTGTCGGGCGCACGCCGGAAGACAACTATCAGTCATCGCTGAAAAAACAGGAACTGGGCGTGCCCAGTGAAAAAGACCTGGACCGGATGATTTCCGAAAATGGCATTGAAGCCGCCACCGGTGGCGCCGGCTCGCTGATCATCTTCGATTGCAACGTGATGCACGGCTCCAACGCCAATATGTCGCCCTGGCCACGGAGCAACCTGTTCTTCGTTTACAACAGTGTGGAAAACCAGCTGGAGCAGCCGTTCTGTGGTAACCGGCCCCGGCCGGAATTTCTGGGCAACCGCAAGAATACCGAGGCTCTGGTGCCGATCGACTCGCCGGATCTGCGCAAAACCGGGTGAGTATGGTCTGCTGCTCAATAAAAAAGGGGGAAGCTTTCAGGCTTCCCCCTTTTTTTGTTGGGCTATCCGGCCAGGTTATTGATCGCCGGACAGTGTCAGCCCGGAACTGCCGCCCTCTTCCCCGTTCAGACTGATCATCCGGGTCTTGCTGATACGGTGACGATAGATTTCCCGCAGGTACTTGATGGCCTTCTTGACGTTGCCCCGGCTCAGGCGAAGGTCGTTAATAGACACGAAGTTGTTCTGATCGTGGCACATCTCCCGGTATTTCTTCTCATACATGGGCTTGATGGCGTACCAGTTGGTGTCCAGGATCTTGGCCGGGTTCTCGAATTCATTGAGCATGCTGTCCACCAGTTCTTCATCCAGCTCCGGTGAGCGAATGAAGTCCAGCATCGCCTCGTCCAGACTCTCGTCGTAACGGGTCTGGTCGTTGGCGAAACAGCGTTTGATATAGGCCAGGATCAGGGTCAGGAAGTCGTCGCTCAGGCACGGGCTCTTGACCACCAGAGTGGTCAGCGACAGGTTGGCCGAGGCACCGATAACCAGCGCGTAGCGCTTCAGCGTGGTATTCGGGAACAGGGCATTCAAGTGGGTCTTGAGGCGGTTCAGGTCCATGTAGGACAGCTTGTAGTCTTTCGGCAACGACACGATGGACACAATGGAGGAGCAATTCTTGAAGAAATGCAGGTCCTTGAGGTGCGTGGCGTCGTAGTTGGACTCCTTGTACTGCTTCAGCGCCTGCCGGTAACGGGAGGCTTCAATCGGCAGCAGGCTCACGCCCTCGATAGCCTCGGTCACCTTGTTGAAGTGCGGCAGGTCGATGGACCGGAAGAACAGGTCGTCGATGTCGAGCCGCGAATCCTCGTTGATGCTGCGGATCTCGGTGGCATGGGCGTCGGTGGGTACAACTGATTCCGCATAGGCCACGGCAACCGGCCCGGCCAGGCTCATGAACAGATCGTTGGCGTCCAGACGGATGGTCTCGCCGATATCCACACCGGCGCGGCGGAAGTAGTCTTCGTCGTAATCCGTGGTCACCGCCTGGGCGGTCAGAATGTTGAAGATCTGCTGGGAGATGTACTGGTTGGCGTACTTCTCCATGGCATTCACGTCGACATCACGGATCTTGCCTTCGTCCTGCTGCTCGGCGTAGCGCATGATGTCGTTGGAAATCAGCATCATGGCATTCCACGGCCGGATGCGGTGCATCATGTCGGCATCGCGGGTTTCGTCGGCGTCGAAGTTGTAGGAGAAATCCCACTCTTCCGCCAGGTACTTGCACAGCAAACGGCCTGCGTTGATGTGCAGGGCTTCGGACATTTCCACCCGGTTATCCTGGATGTTCGGCAGGATGCAGATACCACTGGTGAAAATCGGCTCAAAAACAAATGAGTGATCGCGGTTTTCCAGTTCCCGGTCTTCCAGTTTGGGATCAAAGGTCTTGCGCATGTAGGAATACTGCTGCGCCAGGCCAAACTCCGAAGCCATACCGGAACCGGTACCACCACCGGCACTGAAAATGTAGAAATACAGGCGGGACTGGTTGGCCTTGATGCCACAGGAATCGATCAGATAGCTGTGGATAAATTTCCAGTCCTCGTTCGAGAAGTGGTCGGTGTCCTTGTTGAGGATAATCCGCGCCAGGTACTGGCCCAAAATCGGAGCGTTACCGGCACCACCGGCATGGACCTCGGACAGGTCCATGATTTTCATCTTGTTGTAGTCTTCCAGGAAGGTACTCTCATCCGCCCGGCGGGAGAAACGAATACGCCCCTCAATGTCCTTGTCCAGATCGCCCAGCATCACCATGGGTTCAATCAGGAAGACCGGCTTTACGGTGTTGGACGTCGGCAGGTTCAGACTCTTGCGAATCCAGCGCATCGGGCCGATTTCTTTCTCCCGGGTGCGACGCTCTTCGTTATCCAGCTCCTGCAAGTAATAGGCACGGGCACTGTGCACCAGTTCAGCCACATCCAGGGCAATGTTGGAGCCACAACGACCCAGGCCGATCAGACAGACTGACGGAAAGAACTGCTGCTTGCCTTCCTCTTTCTGGCTGTCGGTGAACATCCGGGGGAACACGGACTCACGAAGGTGGTCGAGATTCGACAGAATCTGATCCAGATCCCTTTCTGTGAAATACATATACGAGTCCGGCGCCTGACTGTCTGCCGATTTCGCGGCAGAGGTCTTTGAAGCCTTGCGGGTGGAACTACTCCCCGATTTGGTCTTTGAAGGACTGCTGGCAGCAGCCTTCCTGACGACTCTGGCTTCTGAAGCCACGGCTGAGGTGTTTTCAGCCCCCTGGTCCTGATCCTGATGGGTGTTGTCGATGCTCTGGTCCATATCTGAGGGCTGCTTGTTACTCATGGCAGTACGTCCGGCTTGCGTAAATAAATTTCAAAAATTTAATACACAAGATACCAACGGATCACAGAATAGCCAGCAAAAATATGTCTTCAGGAGCAACTGGTTACAATTTTAAACACTCCGGTCAGGTGTCTTGATGTCGCGCAGTATTGGCGACGGATTGATCAATATCCCGCAGCAGCTTCTCGTCAGTGTTACCAATGGGCAAATCGTAAGTGATGGTGGCCCCATAGGCACCCGGAGCGTGTGGATCGTTACGTGTCTTGTCGAAAACCAGTAGACGGGTGCCCAGGAAGAAGCCTTCCTGCAGATCGTGGGTCACCATGAAAATGGTGATACCGATCTCTCTCCACAGCTTGAGCAGAAGCTCGTGCATGTCTTTCCGGATTCCCGGATCGAGCGCTCCGAAAGGTTCATCCAGCAGGAGAACCCTGGGCCGCATGATCAGCGACTGGGCAATAGCAAGACGCTGCTGCATACCTCCGGACAACTCATGAGGCCATTTGTCGGCTGAGGCCGTCAGCCCAACAGACTCCAGCATCTCGTCCACCCTGGCCAGCGCCTCTTTGCGCGACTTGCCGAAGAGTTTTCCCAGCACCGGTTTCTGTTCAAGCTCCAGACCCATCAGTACATTCTGCCGGACCGTCAGATGCGGAAACACCGAGTAACGCTGGAACACAATGCCGCGGTTACGGTCGGGTTCCGCCGGAAACGTCTCTCCTTCCAGCAAAAGCTCGCCCCGGGTCAGGGTTTCCTGGCCCAGCAACAGTTTCAGGAAGGTGGATTTGCCACAGCCTGACGCCCCCACCAGGGTGCAGAACTCCCCCTCGTTTATCTCCAGATTCAGGTTCTCAAGCACGACCTGGTCGCCGTACTCCTTCCACAGTTTATTAACGCTGATAAAACTCATCAGTGGCCTCCGGCGTTGTACCAGGGGAATAGCCTGCGATTGGCAAGGCGCAGGCACTGGTCGATGACAATGGCAAGGACGGTAATCCAGATGACGTAGGGCAGAATCACATCCATGGCGAGGTAGCGGCGAACCAGAAAGATCCGGTAGCCCAGGCCCTCGGTGGAAGCGATGGCCTCGGCCGCGATCAGGAATAACCAGGCCGGTCCCAGGCTCAGACGAACCGCATCGATCAGCCTGGGCAATATCTGGGGCAGTGCCATTCGGGTAACCACCTGCCAGCTGTTGGCCCCCAGAGTCTGAACCTTGATCAACTGCTCGGTTGGCAGTTCACGCACGCGCTGAGCCACATCCCGCATCATGATAGGTGCCGTACCGATCACAATCAGCATCACCTTGGACAACTCACCCAGACCAAAGACAATGAACAGAATGGGCAGGATGGCCAGGGGCGGCACCATGGACAGTGTCGACACCAGAGGGGCCAGATTGGCGCGCACCAGCGGCAGAATACCGTTAACCAGGCCCACCACCAGCGCCATCACGGCGGCTATACCTATCCCCATACCCAGGCGTTCCAGGCTGGCGACGGTATCGACCCACATCAGGTAATCACCAGTGCGCCGGTCTTCCTGGAAAGCCATCCGGTCAACGGCGGCGGTCATCTGTTCCAGGCCGGGCAATAGCTTGTCATTGGGGTTTTCGGCCAGTCGCTGCTGCGAGGCCAGTCCGTAGATCAACAACAGGATAAGGAAAGGAAGCACACCAAGCGCGGTGGCGGAAAGCCGGCCGGGAGTGCGGTTGATCAATCGCATGATAATTCTCCTCTGGTCACAGAACACGGCAATGGAATCGTGTGCAATCCAATCTCCCGGGCTTTTGTCCCGCCGTGTAACCTCTGCCAGAGGTCGGTGACTCTCGGACCAGCCATCCGGAGCAAAATCGTTCGCCACCGGACCGGAACCCTAGTCACCCATTGTGTCCGTTTGCCTGGCCGCACAATATGCGGTGTTGCTGTGAACGGATATGAGTCTCTGCCAACGACCCACAACGCGGGCCTGACAGGTGGTTTCCTTGCAGACACTGTGCCAGGCCCGGTCCCAGGCCGCTCGGTGGGTGTTATTGGATTCGCCGGCCCCATTCCACGCACCCCACTGGTGCATACCTTCGATTTCTGCCTCATACCCACGCACGCTATTCCAGCAAGCCCGCGGCCATAGCCAGTATCCGTTCGTGGGAGCCTGGGTCGCGCCCGGGGCCGCCCGCCACGTGGCCATAATCTGATACCAGCGTCTGAACACGTGCTCCGGGCATGTTGGCAGCGTCATCACGGGCATCGGTCACGGTGAAATACAGATCCGTGCTGGCCGGCATCAACACAGCAGGCATGGTCAGCCGACCCAGAGCTTCACGATAGTTGCCCCGGAAAACGGGGTTGTCACTGATATCACCGGTTTGCCAGCTAGCCAGCAACGCCAACAGATTGTTGGCATCCTGCTGCAGATGATCCTGTTCCCAGAACGTCAGAAGGTCTTCCGGCGTGGTAAACCCCAGTTGTTGATAAAGCTGGTGGCGAAAGAACGCCTGGGAGTAGGCCCAGCCGGCATAGACCCGGGCAAAGGCTTTCAGACCCCGCACTGGCGGTGTCAGGTAATGGCCGTTGCGGTAATCCTGATCACAGGTCAGGGCCGCTTTCACCCCTTCCAGAAAGACCTGGTTGTGAGCATGGCAACGGGCGGTCGCGCATACCGCCAGTACGCTATCGACTCTGTCCGGAAACAGGCAGCCCCACTGCAGCGCCTGCATACCGCCCATTGACCAGCCCATAACCAGGGCAATGCGGGCGCCACCAAATACCTCATCCACCAGCCGTTTCTGCAGCATCACATTGTCGTAAAGACTGACAGGGGGAAACCCGGGCCCAGCCTGTTCTCCAGGCGTGTTTGAAGGCGATGAGGACTCGCCCGCCCCAAGCAGGGAGGGAATCACGATGCAATATTTATTCGGATCAAGGGGGCTGTTGCCACCAACCCAGGGATGGTTGCCGGCAGCTGCACCGCCATAGTACGTGGGCAGCAGGATCAGGTTGTCTTTTGGTGCATTGAGTTTCCCGATCTGATGGTAGTGAAGGCGAGCCGATCGCAGTGTTTTACCACAGGAGAGAGGTAAGTCACCCGCCTCAAAATCTTTTTCAAGCCATTGTAAATCCGTCATATTTTGCTCTCTTCCAGGCCAGGGCCCGGTTTGTGCGGCTGAACATTTCCCCTTTTACATACATGCTGGCATGTAAGTTGAATGACTGCATTAAAGAAAGAAACGTGCCAGTACACAAACCGAATGCCCGCGTTTCCGCGGCTGAACAGAGGAAACACCATGACTGACCTGACCAATAACCAGGCCCTGAAACAGAAACTCGCCGATGCGGGCGTCAAATACGCCATCGCCAGCTATGTGGATATCCATGGCATTACCAAGGGCAAGTTTGTACCTGTTGCCCACCTGGGCCAGATGATGGAAGGTTCCGAGCTCTACACCGGTGCAGCGCTGGACGGTGTGCCCCAGGATATATCCGACGACGAAGTGGCGGCGATGCCAGACGCCAACGGCGTGGCAGTTTGCCCGTGGAATCGCCAGCTGGCATGGTTTCCCGGTAATCTGTACCTGAACGGCCAGCCCTTCGAGGCCTGCTCCCGCAATATCTTCCGCCGCCAGCTGGATGCGGCGGCGGATATGGGTTACCGCTTCAATCTGGGCATCGAAACCGAGTTCTTCCTGTTTCGTGACACCGAGGATGGTGGCTTTGCCCCGCTGAGCGACCGAGATACGCTGGGCAAACCCTGCTACGACCCCCGTTCACTGATGGACAACCTGCCCGTTGTGGACGAGCTGGTGGATGCCATGAATGAACTGGGCTGGGACGTGTATTCTTTTGACCACGAAGATGCCAACGGCCAGTTCGAAACCGATTTCAAATACGCCGATGGCCTCACCATGGCCGACCGCCTGGTGTTCTTCCGCATGATGGCAAACGAGATTGCCCGCAAGCATGGTGCCTTCGCCAGCTTCATGCCTAAGCCCTTCTCCGACCGCACCGGTAGTGGTGCCCACTACAATATGTCTCTGGCAGACATCAAAACCGGTGAGAATCTGTTCGAGCCTCAGGGCGACGACCTGCACGGTTGCGGCATCAGCAAGCTCGCCTATCACTTTACCGCGGGCGTGCTGAAACACGGCGCCGCCATCAGTGCCGTCATTGCACCCACCGTCAACAGCTATAAGCGGCTGGTGCGCCAGGGCAGCATGTCAGGCTCCACATGGGCACCGGTGTTCATGTGCTACGGCTCCAACAACCGCACCAACATGATCCGCATTCCCGGCGTGGGCGGGCGCATTGAATGTCGCGCGGCGGATATCGCCTGCAACCCTTACCTCGGCAGTGCGCTGATTCTGGCTGCTGGCCTGGAAGGCGTTCGCGAAGGGCTGGATGCGGGCGAGCCGCACCATGAGAACATGTATAACTACAGCGACGCGGAAGTTGCCGAGCAGGGCATTGAGTATCTGCCCCGCAATCTGGGCGAGGCCGTTGAGGCGTTTGAAGCAGATCCGCTGGCCCGGGAGGTGTTTGGCGAGGCCATGTTCAACAGCTTCGTCGAATACAAGAAAGGAGAATGGGAGAGCTACCAGAACCATGTATCCGAGTGGGAGGTTGAGCGTTATCTGAAGATGTTCTGATCGTTATTGTCATAGACCGACCGCGCCGGCGGGTGGGAGCCCTTTCAGGGGCACGCTGTGAATACATCCTTGTACGCTTGACGAAAACATCCATGTTTTCGACATCCCCTGAAAGGGCTCCCACCCACCAGCACTACTTTAGAGTTGCCTGGAACGGCGAAAGGGTTAGGTTTCGTTATTTCCTGCCCAACATTGCCCAGAACTGCCGCTGGAAAAACGGCGTTTCCTGTTTCAGTGAAAACAGTTCAGGCGCAAACAGCCAGGTCTGGGTGATGCCCATAAGATAGGTATAACTCAGCAGACCCAGGTCTTCCGAATCTTCCTTCGTGGTGATCAGACCGCGATCTACCGCCTGCCCTACCAGATCCCGGAACAGCGCGATAATCGACATCGTCAGTGCCCGCTCCCGTTTCAGCGTCCGGCTCATGGCGTCGGTGAGTTCAGTTTTGTTCAGCAGGATTTCGAACGATTGCCGGTATTGTCTGTTATTTGCCAGCAACCCCAGCCATTGCTCGATAAACCGGTCCATAGCCTCAATCGGCGTGTCTCGCATACCCGCGCATTCGGCGACCAGCGCCTCCAGTGGTTCCTGGGAATACGCCAGCACCGCTTCATACAAGTCATCCTTGTTCTGAAAATGCCAGTAAATCGGCCCCCGGCTGCAGCCCGCTTCCCTGGCGATCCGGCTCAGGGTAGTGAGTGAATAGCCATCCCGGCTGAACAGTGTCAATGCCGCTTCCAGAACGGTCTGTCGGGTTTTTTCAGCCTCTTCCTTGGTTCGACGCATTAACGGTTTTCTCTGTGTTAATAAAAAAGGGCACGACTATCGTGCCCTCGGGTTCTCAATGAAACAAGCAGTGCACGTGTCAGATTTCTTCGTCTGCCGCCATCTGCATGTAGTCATCATTGAAGCGAAGTTTCACATTGCCGGAATCGCCCATAATGGTGCCATCCGGGAACTCGATGCCGACAAAATCCGGAGTCATGGCGCCCTGCCCCAACAGGCCCTTGTCGAAGGAGAACTGGCGAACGCTGTCCATGGCCTCGAAGGCCTGTTCGCTGTTGATGAACTCGACCGACATCTGCGGCTCCCAGAACATCTTCATGCCCGCGAGCTGGGCTTCATAGCCGGCCTGGTCGGTGCCGGACAGTTCACCCAGTTGAGCCCGGGCTTCCTGGCCTTCCTCGCTGTCGGATTCCAGGATGCTCATGGTTTCGTACCAGGCTCCAACCAGAGCTTTACCCAGGGCAGGATTGTCTTCCAGAGTCTCTGTGTCTACCAGGGTCAGATCCTTGATATGGCCCGGAATCTGGCTGGAATCGAACAATTTGGTGGCCCCGGGGTAGGCTTCCACTTCGTTCAGCAACGGGTTCCAGGTAGCCACGTGGCGGACGTCGTCGGTCTGGAAGGCCGAAACCAGATCGGCATCGGAAATGTTCACCACACCCAGATCGCGCTCAGACAGGCCAACGCTTTCCAGGGCCCGGGCCAGCAGATAGTGAGACACCGACAGTTCCACCAGGTGAACCGTCTCGCCTTCCAGCTCATCAATGGAAGTGGCGTCTTTAGACACCAGACCATCGTTACCATTGGAATAGTCGCCAACGATCAGTGCGGTGGTATCCAGACCGGAGGCTGCAGGAATCGACAGACCGTCCATACTGGTGGCCACCACACCGTCAAACTGGCCGGCGGTGTACTGGTTGATGGACTCGATGTAGTCGTTCACCTGCACGATATCCACTTCAATATTGTACTTGTCGGCCCACTTTTTCATGATGCCGCTGTCTTCGGCATACTGCCAGGGTACCCAGCCCGCGTAGATGGTCCAGGCAATGCTGAACGAATCCTTTTCCTCCGCCAATGCTGCGGGAGACAGGGCAGCCGCCAGCACACCGGCGACCAGGGGTTTACTCAGGTTACGTGTTTTCATGGCTTCTCTCCTCGGGCCTGGCCCGTTTGATAATGGCTATGGTCGTTGTTGTGGGTGTCAGCTTGATGGTTCTTCGATAATCACCACCGGCGTTCCCGGTGCGACTGCCTGGCCGGCTTCCCGGCGGACTTCGATGACTTTGCCCGCCACCGGGCTGAGTAACTCGATCTCCATTTTCATGGATTCCACCACGGCAACCGGCCGCTGGGCCTCGATGACGTCGCCGGGTTTCACCAGGCATTCCCAGACATTGCCCGCCACCTGGCTTTCCACCGCGTGCTGGCCTGCCGGAAGATCGGCAATATCATCCTCACCGGTGTCCTCAAGGGGTGCTTCGGAACTGAAATTGATCTGGCCGGACTCGATCCAGCGCTGCAGTTCCTCGTCGAAGGCTTGTTTGCGCTTCGCTGTGAAGGTCTGGATTTCCTCGTCGTTGTTCGCCAGGAACTGCTCGTAGTCCTTCAGGTTGAAGCGGGTTTCCTCCACCTTTATCGGGTAGTCGCCGTTGGGAAAGTCCCGGCGGATCTGCTGCAGTTCTTCGGCGCTGACTTCGTAAAAGCGCACCTGATCGAAGAACCGCAGCAGCCAGGGTTTACCGGGCTCAAAGAAATCGGTGGTTCGGTAGCGGTTCCACATCTGCAGGGTACGGCCGACAAACTGGTAACCACCGGGCCCTTCCATCCCGTAAATGCACAGGTAGGCGCCGCCGATGCCCACGGAGTTCTCCGCGGTCCAGGTACGGGCCGGGTTGTACTTGGTGGTCACCAGCCGGTGGCGTGGGTCGAGCGGTGTGGCTACCGGAGCGCCCAGATACACATCGCCCAGACCCATCACCAGGTAGCTCGCATCGAACACGGTCTTTTTCACATCCTCGATGCTGTCCAGCCCGTTAATGCGGCGAATGAACTCCAGGTTGCTCGGGCACCAGGGGGCGTCCTTGCGCACTGACTGCATGTATTTGGCAATCGCGGTCTGGCAGGCCTCGTCATCCCAGGACAGGGGCAGGTGCACAATGCGCGCCGGCACATCCCATTCCGGCTGTTTCTCCAGTTCCTTCTCAGCGCTGATCAGCAGATCCAGCAGGGTGCGCTGGTTCAGTTTCTGGCTGTCGTAATGCACCTGCAGGGAGCGGATACCCGGTGTCAGTTCAAGAATGGCGTCGTGGTTCTGTTCCCTCAGCCACAGCATCAAAGCGTGGGCGCGGAAGCGCAGGCGGATATCCAGTTCCATGGGGCCGTATTCCACCAGCACGTAGTTGTCACCGGCGGCCCGGTAGACCACGCCGGTTTCATGGTCGGTGGTGCTGAGGGACTCCAGAATCGGGGTTTCCGGTTTGATGGGCGTGATGTGAGCGGTGGCTACCGTCAATGTGGCGACCGATTCATCCAGGGCCTCACGAAGCGCCACCGCCTGGTTCTGGCTCACCGGCACAAACTGAACCTTGTCGCCGGCCTTGAGCTGGCCCAGTTTCCACAGATCGGCACTGATGACCGTGACCGGGCAGACAAAACCACCCAGACTGGGGCCGTCCGGCCCGAGAATCACGGGCATGTCGCCGGTGAAATCGACCGTGCCCACGGCGTAGGCATTATCGTGGATATTTGAGGGGTGCATGCCGGCTTCGCCGCCATCGCTGCGGGCCCATTCCGGTTTCGGGCCGATCAGGCGGACACCGGTGCGGCTGGAGTTGTAGTGAATCTCCCACTCACTGGCGAAGAAGGTGTCGATGTCCTCGCCGGTGAAATAGTCTGGCGCCCCGTGGGGGCCGTAGGTCACATGAAGTTTCCAGGTTTTGCCAATGGTTGGCTTCAGTTCAGCGGGTAACGTGGCGACGGTGACCGGTTGGGCTTCATTCAGTGCCAGCACGTCTCCGGCTCGCAGGGCACGACCACAGTGACCGCCAAACTGCCCCAGGGTAAACGTGCTGCAGGAGGTAAGGTACTCCGGGCAGTCCAGTCCGCCACTGAAAAGGATATAGGCCCGGGCACCGTCGCCAGTGGTGGCGCCCAGTTTCAGTGTGGCTCCGGCGGGTACATCAATCACCTGCCAGAAATTTACCGGCTGGTCGTCAAGAGTTGCCTCCAGAGGTGCGCCCGCAAGCACGATGCGGGTAGCCCGATTGAAGCTGAGCACTGGCCCCTTGAGGGTAATTTCCAGACCCGGCGCTTCCTCCGGATTGCCCAGCATGCGGTTACCAAGCCGGAACGAATAGCTGTCGAAAGGGCCCGACGGGGGTACACCGATTTCCCAGTAACCGATCCGGCCGGGGTAATCCTGAATGGTGGTCAGGGTGCCGCCGCTGATAGCATCTACCGTGGCAGGCTGATAGTCGAATTCGTTGAGGGTCCGGGTAAACAGTCGGCCCTCGACAAAACGCGGGTCGTCCAGAACCTGACGCACGTATTCCAGGTTGGTTTCTATGCCGTAAAGCTGACTGTCATCCAGCGACCGGATCAAGCGCTGACGGGCGGTTTCCCGATCCTGTTCATGGACGATCACCTTGGCCATCATCGGATCGAACAAGGGGGAGATTTCGGTACCCGGCTGGATCCAGGTATCAATCCGCAGGTTATCCCCGGTTGGCCAGGCCACGTTGGTCAGCAGACCAGCACCGGGCTGGAAATCCTTGTTGGGATCTTCGGCGTAGATCCGCGCCTGAATGGCATGGCCGGAAGGCTTCAGATTACCACTGAGCTCTGCCAGCTCCGGCAGGCTGCCGGCCCCCAGTTCCACCATCCAGCGCACCAGATCCACACCGTAAACCTGCTCGGTGACACCGTGTTCCACCTGTAAGCGAGTGTTCACTTCCAGGAAGTAGAACTCGGTGGTGTCCGGGTCATAGATAAACTCCACGGTGCCGGCGCTGCGGTAGGCTATGCTTTCGCCCAACTGGCGGGCGGTGGCCTGCATGCGTGTGCGCACGTCGTCAGTCAGGCCCGGCGCGGGCGCTTCTTCGATCACTTTCTGGTTGCGGCGCTGGGCGGAACAGTCCCGTTCTCCCAGGGCAACAACCTGCCCTTTGCCGTCACCAAACAATTGCACTTCGATGTGGCGCGCGTGTTCCACAAATTTCTCGAGAAATACGCCATCGTTACTAAAGTTATTCTGGCTCAGGCGCTGTACCGAGTCGAAGCTCTTGCTCAGATCCTCGGCGCTGTAACAGCGGGACATGCCGATGCCGCCACCACCGGCGGTACTTTTCAGCATCACCGGATAACCAATGTCTTCGGCGGCCTGCAAGGCTCCATCCAGACCAGTCAGCAGGCCGGTGCCGGGCAACAGGGGCACGCCGGCCTCTTCAGCCAGGGCCCGGGCGGTATGCTTTAGACCAAACTGTTCCATCTGCTCGGGTGTGGGGCCAAGAAAGACCACACCCTCGGCGTCGCAGCGCCGGGCAAAATCGGCGTTTTCACTCAGAAATCCGTAGCCGGGGTGAATGGCGTTGGCGCCACTCTTGTGGATAACTTCAAACAGTTTGTCCTGATCCAGATAGGTGGCCGCGGCCGAGCCGTCGCCCAACGACCAGGCTTCATCAGCCTGCCGTACATGCAGGGAATCCGCGTCCGCCTCGGCATAAACCACCACCGAGGTAATCCCCATGGCGCGCAGGGTACGGATCACCCGACAGGCGATGGCGCCCCGGTTGGCAATCAGAACCTTCTCGAACTTGCCGTTCAGTTCCATACCAGCACCTCGATCGGTGTGGGGTTCCAGCCGTTGCACGGATTGTTCAGCTGCGGGCAGTTGGAAATCATCACCAGCACATCCATCGCCGCCTTAAGCTCTACATACTTGCCGGCATCGGAAATGCCGTCTTCGAAGGTCAGGCCGCCGTCCGCGGTCACTGGTACGTTCATAAAGAAGTTGATGTTGTGGGTAATGTCCCGTTTGCTCATGCCCAGCTCTTCATGTTCGGTAACCGCCACCAGCCAGCTGTCCCGGCAGGCGTGCATGCATTTCTTTTCCAGTGCATAGCGGGTGGTGTTGCTCTCCGCCGCGCAGGCGCCGCCCAGGGTGTCGTGGCGGCCGCAGGTGTCGGCGGTGATCTCCAGCATCTCGTTGTTTTCCGAGGACATCAGCTTTGAGCCGGCGGTCAGGTAGACATTGCCCTGCTCGCGGATGGTGTCCACGGCGCTGTAGCGCTCGGTGGGGTTGTGGGCGTTATAGAACAGTGTGTCTGCGGCCTGGTTGCCTTCCAGATCCAGAATGCGGACGGTTTCGCCAGCCTTCACCACTTTCAGGAAATACTCGCCTGCGGGAACGGTTTCGCGGAAGGCGGCGTTTTCGGGTTTCAATGCGCTTTGCTTGATCATGTCCGGCCTCCGTTACTGGAACAGGTGGTAAAGAGCGGTATTGGCGAAGGCCCGGGTGGCCTCCGGTGACGAGATCTTGCAAGGGTCGGCATCGGTCACAGGGTCGGCCCTGAAGAGCTGATAGCGCACGGGATGGCCGGGGTATTCGCTGGCCGTGTTCATCGGGTGTGGACAAGTGTGCAGCACCACGATGGCGTCCATCTCGAAACGCAGATCAACGGTGGCACCGGCGAAGGAGGCATCGTCGGCCAGTGTCATATTGCCGTCGTCATCGGTTTGCACCTTGCTGAACCAGTTCAGGTTCGCAGTCAGGTCTTTCTTGCCCAGGCCGTACTTGGCCAGTTCGTTCAGAAAACTGGTAAAACCGTTGCGGTGGTAGTGGTTGTGGGCTTCCTGATAGGTCTTCTTGCCCCAACGCTGCTCTACCAGGTCAGCATTGCAGGTGCCGCTGACGGTATCGTGCCAGCCCATGTCGTCACGAATGATGGACGCAAACACCCGGCCCATATCGGAAAGCAGTACATGGCCGTGGGTCAGCTTGAAGGTGTGCTGGTTTTTCAGGGTGTCCGGCATGTTGTAACGTTCGAGCGGGTTCTCAAGGTTGTACATCAACATGCCGACGTTGGCACCGCCGGTTTCATCAATCAGGCGCAACACATGGCCGCGGCGCATGATAAAAGACCAGTGGGATCCGCCGGGAATCAGATCGTCGTAGAGGGGGGCTGCTGTGGGCAACATGGCCGTTTCCTCCTGGCTAGGGCGTTTCAAAAAAACGAGAGGCGTCAGTAACTGAACGATCCTCCCGGGCTTTTGTCCCGCCGTGTAGCCTTGGAAAAGGCCGTCAACTCTCGGACCAGCCACCTGCGTTCTCCTGTTCGGGAGAGGCAGGCCGGAACCCTAGTCGACTATTTGTCAGATTGTCGCGCTTTGATGGTGGTTACAGGAACCGACGTCTCGCTGCGTGGTTCTATACCAATCAAGGTCTGTGCCACAGACCCCAAGGCTTTGATATTACAGTCAAAGCCTTGTTGTGGGCGGAAAGGATAAGAGGTTTGACGACGGACGGGTGCCCGCTGTTGGTGCGGAGAAGGTGCGGTTGGTCAGTTATCGTGCATGAGAAGACTTACTTCCCGATGCAGAACGAACTGAAAATTTTCCCCAACAGTTCATCCGGGGTCAGCTGCCCGGTAATTTCACCCAGTGAATCCTGGGCCGCGCGCAGATCCTCAGCCAGCAGTTCCCCGGCGCCGAAGCCTTCAAGCTGACCCTGCCCCTGTAACAGTGAATCCCGGGCCCGTTCCAGGGCATCCAGGTGCCGGCGCCGGGCCAGAAAGCCGCCTTCGGTGGTGGTCACAAACCCCATACACTGCTTCAGGTGATCCCTCAGTACTTCCAGGCCTTCAGAGCCTTTCGCTGCCAGGCGTATCACGGGCGCACTCTGTTCGGGCTCGGCACGGATACCTACAGCCTCGCCGGAAAGATCCACTTTGTTGCGAATCACCGTCACCGGGGCATTGGCCGGAAGCTGGTCAATAAAATCCGGCCAGATTTCATGGGGCTCGGTTTTGTCGGTTGTCGTGGCATCGACCATCAGCAGAATGCGATCGGCCTGACGGATTTCCTCCCACGCCCGGGAAATACCAATCTGTTCCACTTCGTCAGAGCTGTCGCGCAGCCCCGCCGTGTCGATGATGTGCAGGGGCATGCCATCAATGTGGATATGTTCGCGCAGAACGTCGCGGGTGGTGCCTTCAATGGCGGTTACAATCGCCGCTTCCCGACCTGCCAGCGCATTGAGCAGGGAGGATTTGCCGGCATTGGGCCTGCCGGCGATCACTACTTTCATGCCGTCCCGCATGATGGTGCCCTGCTGGGCTTCGGCCAGAATGGTGGTCACCTGCTCCAGCAACACCGCGAGGTCTTCGGCAACTTTGCCGTCGGCCAGAAAATCGATTTCTTCTTCCGGAAAATCGATCGCTGCTTCCACGTAAATCCGCAGGTGAGTGACGGCCTCCACCAACGCTTCGATCCGCCGTGAAAAAACGCCCTGCATGGAGCGCACCGCACAACGAGCCGCCTGTTCGGAACTGCTTTCAATCAGATCCGCAATGGCTTCGGCCTGGGCCAGGTCCAGTTTGTCGTTAAGAAAGGCTCTTTCGGAGAATTCACCGGGCCGGGCCAGGCGCGCTCCCAGACTGCAGACTTCCCGAAGCAGCATATCCAGAATGACGGTACCGCCATGGCCCTGGAGTTCAAAAACATCCTCGCCGGTGAAAGAATGCGGATTGGGAAAGTACAGCCCGAGACCTTCGTCAATCAGGCCACCACTGCTGTCTTTGAACGGCCCGTAATGGGCATAACGAGGCCGGGGTATAAAACCCAGCATCTGCTGGGCAATGATGGCCGCTCTAGGGCCCGATACCCGGACAATACCTACACCGGCCTGGCCGGGGGCAGTGGCTATGGCGGCAATGGTGTCAGTTGTTACCTGCATGGTTTTCATTCCTGGATAAAAACAACAAAGGCTCCGCAAGGGAGCCTTTGTCTGGTCAGAAATACCCGTAACTCAGTATTTCTTGTCCGCCGTTTCCTTCTCGATCTTTCGGGTAATGTACCACTGCTGAGCAATCGACAGAACGTTGTTGGTCAGCCAGTACAGTACCAGACCTGCCGGGAACCACAGGAAGAAGACGGTAAATACCAGCGGCATCGCCTTCATCAGTTTCGCCTGCATGGGATCTGGCGGCGTGGGGTTCAGCTGCATCTGAATAAACATGCTGGCGCCCATCAGGATCGGCAGAATGAAATACGGGTCCATCTGGGACAGGTCATTTATCCACAGCATGAACGGCGCATGACGCAGCTGGACGCTTTCGAACAGTACCCAGTACAGGGAAATAAACACCGGCATCTGGACCAGAATCGGCAGACAGCCACCCAGTGGATTGATTTTCTCCCGCTTGTACAGGGCCATCATTTCCTGTGACATGCGCTGACGGTCATCGCCATAAAGCTCTTTCAGACGCGTCAGGTGTGGCGCGGCCGCCCGCATCTTGGCCATTGAACGGTAACTGGTCGCTGACAGGTGGAAGAAAACACCCTTGACCAGAACCGTCAGCAGGATGATCGATACACCCCAGTTACCCACAAGGCCATGGAACCACTGCAGAACGTAGAACAATGGCAGGGAGATGAAGAACAGCCAGCCGAAATCAACAGTACGGTCTAGATTGGGGGCCAGGTCTTCCAGGCGATCAATGATCTTGGGACCAACATAGGCGGTGGCACCAACCTCGGCGGTCTCACCAGGTGCGACCGTCGTTGCCGGATAAACAAAGCCCATGACATGCAGCTGATCTCTGCGGGTGGTCTGGAACTGAGCAGGTTGATCCTGCTCGGGAATCCATGCAGTCAGAAAGTAGTGCTGCAGAAAAGCCAGCCAGCCATTGGTGACCTGTTGGTTAATGCGCTCTTCAGTAAGGTCATCGAAATCGTATTTCTCGTAGGGATCTTCCGGCGTGCTCACCACCATCCCGAGATAGGCTTTAATACCCATACTGGCTTGGGAAGTCGGGTCTGGAGCCTGATCACGAACGATTTTGCCGGTGAAGTTGGCTTGCCAGGCATTTTCGGAGGTGTTTTCAATCAGGTAACGAACACCAATTTCATAGCTGTCCCGGGCCAATTGATAGCGTTTGGTGATGTTAACGCCATCTTCAGTGGTGTAGTTCAGGTCTATCCGAAGCTCGTTCTCGCCTTCTTCCAGAGTATATTCACCGGCTTCTGCCGAGAAAACGGGAGCCTGGCTGGAGCTACTGCCATCCGGGCCATCCTGTCCGATCAACCCACTTTCAAGCAGATAGGTGCGGTTGGAGGTATTGGTTAACAGCTTCAGTGGCTGCTCGCTGTTGAGCGCTTTATCGTGCTTAAGCAGGGAACTGGAGACCAGGTTGCCACCCACGCGGTCTATGGTGAGCTCATAGACATCAG
>JAVLAV010000003.1:0-73835 GCA_031580735.1 Marinobacter sp. | reverse complement strand
CGCCAGGCTTTCACAAAAGCCGGACGCTCGGGCGGGTTGTTATCACAGGTATGGGAATGGTGTCTCCAGTAGGCAATGATGTCCGTGCCAGTTGGGAAGGTGTGTGTGCCGGGCGCAGCGGTATCCGGCCAATTGACAGGTTTGACGCAACTGATTACAGCACTCGTATCGGTGGAGGTGTAAAAGACCTGGATCTGGATCCGTATCTGACCACCAAAGAAGCCCGTAAGCTGGACGCCTTTATTCACTATGGCCTGGTTGCTGCTCAGCAGGCGGTGGACGACAGCGGTCTGGAGCAGTTCGAAAAACTGGATCGCGAACGGGTGGGTGTTGCTATTGGGTCAGGCATTGGTGGTATTGAGTACATTGAAAAGAATGTTATTCAGATGCACCAGTCCGGGCCCCGAAAAGTGTCGCCTTTCTTTGTGCCTGCATCCGTTATCAACATGGTGTCCGGTAATACCGCCATTCGTTTCGGATACCAGGGGCCCAATATCGCCATCGTAACGGCCTGCACCACCGGTACCCACAATATTGGCTATGCCGCCAGAACCATCGCCTATGGCGACGCCGATGTCATGTTGGCCGGTGGCTCTGAAATGGCGACAACACGTACCAGTATTGCCGGTTTTGCTTCCGCACGGGCGCTGTCTACCCGTAATGATGAGCCGGAAAAGGCCAGCCGCCCCTGGGATAAGGACCGCGATGGTTTCGTGCTGAGCGACGGTGCCGGTGTTGTGGTGCTCGAAGAGCTTGATCATGCCCTTGCCCGTGGCGCGACGATTTATGGCGAGGTGATTGGTTTTGGTATGAGTGATGATGCTCACCATATTACCGCGCCGCCGGCCAATGGCGAAGGTGCAGCCCGCTCCATGCGCAATGCCATTCGCGATGCGGGGCTGAACCCGGACGACATCGACTACATTAATGCCCATGGCACTTCCACACAGGTGGGCGACGTGGCGGAAGTGGCTGCCGTGAAGTCTGTGTTTGGCAGCCATGCTGAAAAACTGGCTATGAGCAGTACGAAGTCTGTGACCGGTCATTTGCTGGGGGCGGCCGGAGCGGTGGAAGCCATCTTCTCAACACTGGCCGTGAAAGAAGGTGTCCTGCCGCCGACCATCAATCTGGAAAACCCGGACGAAGGCTGTGATCTGGATTTCGTGCCTAACAAGAGTCGTCAGTCTGATGCCCGAGTGGCTTTGTCCAACTCGTTCGGCTTTGGTGGTACCAACGGCACGTTGATCGTTCGCCGCTACGAGGATTGATCAACAAGTGGTTCAGGTATACCGGGCGGATGACGGCGGCCTGCCAGCAGGGGATCGTGGGCTGGCCTACGGTGATGGCTTGTTCGAAACCATTCGGGCGGAGGGCGCTCATGCGCCTTTGCTGTCCGGACACCTGGACCGGCTGACCAAAGACGCTCGCCGCCTGGGCATTCCTGCAAGTCGTGGCGAACTGGAGAAAATTGCCATTGGCGCCCTTGGGGAATTCTCCAGTCATTATTCCCGGCGTGACGGCGAGGCTCCCTGGGTTCTCAAGCTGACGCTTACCCGGGGCGCCGGCGGGCGCGGTTACCAGCCGGCCCCGGGCATGCAGCCCAATCTGCTGGTGGCTCATTCCCCGGCTCCGCCGGCCCCGGACCCAAATGGTGTGTGTGTTGAGTTCTCTCCGGTTCCTCTGACCGTGAATCCGCTGTTGTGTGGTATTAAATCGCTTAACCGGCTTGAACAGGTTATGGCGGCTCGAGCATTGCAAGGCCCGGTTTTCGAAGTGCTGATGAGCAATTCGGAAGGGCATGTGGTGGAAGGTACCCGAACCAATATTTTCGTTCTGACGGATGCCGGCTGGTTGACCCCTCCGGGCGCTACACTGGCGGTTTCAGGGGTTATGCGGTCGCATGTTCTGGGCTGCCTGCATGCCAGCGGTGAGCCTGTTCACGAAGCGCCAATCACGCTGGAGTGGCTGATGTCTGACCGGTGTCGGGGGCTGTATCTGACGAATTCCGTGTTAGGCATTGTTCCGGTTCGCAACCTGGCTGATCAGGATTTGCCTGTGGATAACCGGCTTGCCACAATCTGTGGTTCACCGACAAAGATGGACTAATCATAGTGTTCAAGAAATTACTGATTCTGCTGGTTACGGTTGCGGTGCTTGTGGGCGCCGGTGGTGGTCTTTGGGTATGGCAGGGGCTGCAGACACTCAAGCAACCTATCACCATTGACGAGTCTGGCCTGATGACGGTTGAGTCAGGCACCGGTTTTAACCAGCTGGCCAGGCAGATGGAGCGTGAAGGTTACATCGATGACGCCCTGTGGTTGCAGATATACGGGCGCTTGAGTCCGGAACAGACCCGGATCAAAGCCGGTGACTACGAGCTGTTTCCGTCAATGACGCCGGTTGCGCTCATAGAAAACATGGTTGAAGGCAAGGTGAAGCTCTGGTCTGTACAGTTTATCGAGGGTAGAACCTTCGCAGATATGCGTGCTGAGCTGGCTTCCAATGAGCAGTTGGAGAAGGTCACAGCGGACTGGAGCAATGAACGAATCATGGAGGCTGTGGGCGCGCCGGATCAGCATCCGGAGGGTTGGTTCTATCCCGATACTTACCTGTTCAGTGGCGATGAGACGGATCTGGACATTCTTCAGCGGGCCTATAATCGAATGGTTGAGGTGCTTCAGGAAGAGTGGGAAAGCCGGGAACAGGGTCTGCCCTACAACTCGCCCTATGAAGCCCTGATTATGGCATCGATTATTGAGCGTGAAACCGGCGTTGCCGGTGAACGCAAAGAGGTTGCCGGAGTATTTGTGCGACGCCTGAACAAAGGTATGCGCCTACAAACGGACCCGACGGTCATCTACGGCATGGGCGATAGTTATGAAGGGCGCATTCGTAGCCGGGATCTCAGCACCCACACGCCCTACAACACCTACCGGATTGACGGCTTGCCGCCTACTCCCATTGCCATGCCTGCGCGAGCGGCCATTCATGCGGCGTTGCACCCAGCGGAGGGCGATGCCCTGTATTTCGTTGCCCGCGGTGACGGCAGTCATAAGTTTTCGAGAACCCTGGCCGAGCACCAGCGAGCGGTGCGGGCCTTCCAGTTGAACCGCCGGGAAGATTACCGGTCATCTCCGGCGCCGGTAACTGATGATTCGGAAGGTGGGCAGGACTGATGGCAGCCAGAGGTCGGTTTATTACCTTTGAAGGCACGGAAGGTGTGGGTAAATCCACCCAACTGAAACAGGCGGCAGCCACCCTGGAATCCCTGGGCGTTGATTTTATCGTCACCCGGGAACCGGGCGGAACGCCCATGGCCGAAAAAATCCGTGAACTGCTGTTGGCGCCGCGGGAAGAGCCGGTCAATGAAACCACGGAGCTGCTGTTGATGTTTGCTGCCCGCGCCCAGCACCTGCATAACCGGATTCTGCCGGCGCTTGATGAGGGGAAGTGGGTTTTGTGTGACCGTTTTACCGACGCTACGTTTGCGTATCAGGGCGGCGGTCGTGGTGTTTCGAGTGAGCGGATTGCTTTGCTTGAAAAGCTGGTTCAGGACGATTTTCGTCCCGATCATGTGATTCTTCTGGATGCGCCGGTAGAGACAGGAATGGCAAGGGCGCAGAAAAGAGGAGAGCTTGATCGCTTCGAGCAGGAGGCTCTGGACTTCTTTCAACGTATCCGCAATGCCTACCTTGAACGGGCAACGGCCAGGCCCGGGCAATACCATATCGTCAACGCTGAACTCCCGCTCGAGCAGGTATCTGCTAACATTTCTGCGCTTTTGACAGCATTGGTGAAGTGATCATAGGAACGGTTGATTGAGGCGTTTGTCAGCCTGTTGTTGCTGATTTCGTGCACTTTCCCACGGGATCTGCTTTAATTGAGGAACATTCTCAACTAATGGTCGCCAGTTGTAATGCTGAACGCAAAACTGCTGAAGCTTCCCACTGCTACCCATCAACATTACCACGAACATCATCAGGTGGTGCTCGGCGTTCGCGGTGAAGCCGATCTGAGCGTTGACGGGGCGGGCTCTCACCTCGACACCTGGAAGGCGTGCCTGGTCCCTACCGAGGCAAGACACGACTATTGTGGTGACCACCAGAATCACGTGCTGGTGATCAACCTGGACCCCCTCAGCCCGGTGCTGAATTCCTCCCTCCATTCCGATTACGAGCGTATGGTACGTCTGTTCGAGAAGCCCAGAACCGTGCAGATGGACAGTCGTCTGCAGGGGCTGGTGCAGTTTGCCGCTGGTGAGTTTGACCGGGCGCCAGACAACGCCGCTTTGCACCAACACCTGAGCGCCAGCATTCTCTACTGCATGGCTGACCGCATTTCTGACCGGCAGCAATCCATGGCGAACCGCCATAGCCTCAGCCCGGAAACCATTCGCCGTTACATCATGGATAACCTGCACCAGAAAATTACTGTCCAGGATCTGGCCAAGGTGGCCTGTCTCAGTGTCAGTCGTTTTCACGACGTTTTCCGGGAAGTTTCGGGCGTGACTCCTCATCAGTTTCTGTTACAGACCCGCCTGGATCAGGCTGTCGGCTTGCTGACATCAACCCCTCTTTCAGTCTCCGAAATCAGTTACCGGACCGGCTTCTCCTCTCAGAGCGCGCTGACAAATGCCCTCAAAAAATATAAGGGTACTACGCCAACCCGGTTGCAGATTGGTGAAAATGTGGCCTGAATCGGTCGTTTTTTAGCAGTCCCGTAGGATTGTGCAAAAGAATCGGAGAATTTTGTAAGCCCGGGGTCCGTAGTAATACTAATTTATACCGGTCCGAGACTCCTGCCCGTACATGTAGGCTTAAGTCGCATGGAAGTGAAGATAAGCTATAGTGAAAGGAAGTGTGCGGGAGGCGTTCGGCGCAGGCCTGACGTGCAGGGGTAAAAAAGAAAAACGGTACCGGGTCCGCCAGCAGGCAGGGCGGTACCATAAGAGCGGATCTCATCCGACTCATCAAACCGGAGGAGCCTTATGGCTAGTGGTGTCTGGATAAGTCTATTCCTTTACTTTGCGGTGATGATCATCATCGGTCTCTATGCGATGCGCACATCGACGTCTTCTTCGGAAGATTACATGTTGGGCGGTCGTAAGCTCAGCCCGAAGGTGGCTGCATTGTCGGCTGGCGCCTCGGATATGAGTGGCTGGCTGCTTCTGGGTCTCCCGGGCGCGCTGTTTGTGTCTGGTCTGGCCTCGGCGTGGATCGGTATCGGCCTGTTTGTCGGTGCATTCCTCAACTGGGTGTTTGTGGCGCCCCGCCTGCGTGAACAAACGGTTCACTACGGCAACGCCCTGACGATCCCGGCTTTCCTGTCTAATCGCTTCCCGACCAAAGCACTGCCGCTGCGGACCATTTCGGCGATTGTTATTGTATTGTTCTTTGCGGTCTATACGGCGTCTGGCCTGGTTGCGGGTGGCAAGCTGTTTGAAAGTGCCTTCTCTGAAATCATCAACGTGCCGGGTATGAGCGACTATGCCGTGGGCATCCTTATCACTCTGGGCGTGGTTCTGGCCTATACCGTGGTTGGGGGCTTCCTGGCGGTGAGCATGACCGATTTTGTTCAGGGCTGCATCATGATGCTGGCGCTGGTGATCATGCCTGCGGTGGTATTGTGGGGTGAAGGTGGCGGCGGTTACGCCCAGGCTTCGGCAACCCTTAATGAAATCGATCCGACCTTGCTGTCCTGGACCGAGGGTCTGACCTTTATCGGCTTCCTGTCTGCGGTCACCTGGGGTCTTGGCTACTTCGGTCAACCTCACATCATCGTGCGCTTCATGGCGATCCGTACCCTGAAGGATGTCCCCATTGCCCGGAATATCGGCATGTCCTGGATGGCAATCTCTCTGATTGGTGCGATCTCCCTGGGTATATTCGGCCGTGCCTACGCGGTGCGTAACGGCATGGACGTTGCCGACCCGGAAACCATCTTCATCATCCTGTCTGAAATGCTGTTCCATCCGCTGATCACCGGCTTCCTGTATGCCGCTCTGTTGGCTGCGGTAATGAGCACCATCTCCAGTCAGTTGCTGGTGTCTTCGAGCTCTCTGACCGAGGATTTCTACCGTCTGTTCCTGCGTAAGGAAGCCAGTGACCGCGAATGCGTAAACATTGGCCGCCTGTGCGTAGTGCTGGTTGGTATCGCCGCTGCCATTATCGCCTCTGATCCGGACTCTCAGGTTCTGGCGCTGGTCAGTAACGCCTGGGCAGGCTTCGGTTCCGCCTTTGGCCCGCTGATCATTCTGTCGCTGATGTGGCCGCGGATGAACGGTGCGGGTGCAGTGGCAGGCCTTATTACCGGTGCGGTAACGGTGATGGTCTGGATTTCCCTGGGCTGGAACGGCGAGTTCATGGGTGGTCCGGGCGTTTACGAGATCATTCCTGGCTTCATCATGGCCTGGATTGCCATCGTGATTGGTACCCTGGCAACCTCCGATGCCGGTGAGTATCAGCATATCGAGCGGTAAGCTTCAGAATAAAAGAAGCTGGAAAAAGAAAAGGGGCTCCTGCGGGAGCCCCTTTTTGTTTTTAGCCACTAAACCCACGAAATCCACGAAAGTAAAAGACAAGAAAACCTTTTCCTTTTATACCGTTAATCCTTTTTTCGTGTTCTTTCGTGGGTTTCGTGGCAAAACGTCTTTGTCTTTTTTCCGTGTTCTTGCGTGGATTCCGTGGCCAACAATCAGTCTTTTACCGGCCCACTATGGAACCGGAATTCATTGTCCGGTGCTTCAATTAGTTGCTTTTCGATGGCCAGGAATTCGGCGACGCGTTCGTCCGCCGGGCCGCCCTGGGCCTGTTCGGCTAGCTTCAGGTAATCCTGGTAATGCCGGGCTTCGGATTTCAGCAGGCCGTTGTAAAAGTCGGCCAGTTCTTTGTCCAGGTATGGGGCGAGGGCCGCGAAGCGTTCGCAGGAGCGGGCTTCGATGATGGCACCGACGATCAGAATGTCGACCAGCCGGCCCGGATCCTCACCACGAACTTCTGCCCGCAGGCCGGCGGCATAGCGGGCCGGCGAGAGGTGGGTATATTCAATTCCGCGCTTTTGCATGATCGCCAGAACCTGCTCGAAATGGCGCAACTCTTCCCTGGCCAGTCGAGACATCTTGTTGAGTAGATCCACGTTGTCCAGATAGCGATACATCAGGCTGAGAGCCGTGGAGGCTGCCTTTTTCTCGCAGTGGGCGTGGTCGATCAGCATCAGATCCTGATTAGCCAGGGCGTTATCCATCCATTGCTGCGGAGTGCGGCATGGCAGGAAGTCGTGAATCTCTTGCAGGGCGTCGGTCATATCCTGAATCCAGTCATTTTGCACAAGCGCCGGAGTATAACGCACGTAACAGATGTCTCCGACCTCTGTCCAACTTAACTTTATACGGGGTTTCCTATACAATGCAGCGCCAGTTCAGGGAGTCTCTGAATAAATCCTGAAACCCAAACCGGTGATTTGAGGTGTTATTCAGAGGCCCCCTCGGCCTTTACCGCCAAAAAACTCCCGCCGGCTGTTGCCGTTAATGCGGGACATTCCAACTGATGAGGGTCCATATCGTGTTAGAAGCCTACCGTGAACACGTTGCCGAACGTGAAGCTCTGGGTATCCCCCCGAAGCCACTGAATCCTGAGCAGGTTGCCGATCTGGTAGAACTGCTGAAGAATCCACCTGCCGGCGAAGAGGAAACTCTGGTTTACCTGCTGGAAAACCGCGTTCCGCCAGGTGTAGACGAAGCTGCCTACGTAAAGGCTGCTTTCCTGTCTGCCATCGTTAAGGGCGAAGCCTCCTCCCCGCTGATCGACAAGAAGAAAGCGGTCCAGCTGCTGGGCATGATGCAGGGCGGCTACAACATCGAAACACTGGTTGATCTGCTCGACGACAGCGAACTGGCAGAGCTGGCCGGTGAAGAGCTTAAGCACACTCTGCTGATGTTTGATGCCTTCAACGACGTTAAAGAAAAAATGGACGCTGGCAACGCCGTTGCCAAGTCTGTTGTTGAGTCCTGGGCCAATGCCGAGTGGTTCACCAACAAGAAGAAGGTTCCGGAAAGCACCAAGATGGTGGTTTTCAAGGTTACCGGCGAAACCAACACTGACGACCTGTCTCCGGCACCGGATGCCTGGTCCCGTCCGGACATCCCGCTGCACGCTCGCGCTGCCTATAAGATGGAACGCGATGGCCTGAAGCCGGAAGAGCCGGGTGTTACTGGCCCGATGAGCCAGATTGACGAAATCAAATCCAAAGGCCTGCCGGTTGCCTTCGTAGGCGACGTAGTAGGTACCGGTTCTTCACGTAAGTCTGCCACCAACTCTGTTCTGTGGTTCTTCGGTGAAGACATTCCGGGTGTACCGAACAAGCGCGCCGGTGGTGTGTGTATCGGTAACAAGGTTGCTCCGATCTTCTTCAACACCATGGAAGACGCTGGCGCCCTGGTATTCGAAGCCCCGGTTGACGACATGAACATGGGCGACGTGATCGAAATCCGCCCATACGAAGGCAAGGTTCTGAACGAAGCTGGTGAAACCATCTCCGAGTTCGAACTGAAGTCCGATGTAATCCTGGATGAAGTTCAGGCCGGCGGTCGTATTCCGCTGATCATCGGTCGTGGCTTGACCGCCAAGGCGCGTGAAGCGCTGGGTCTGGGTGCGACTGACATCTTCCGTCTGCCAAGCGATCCGGAAGCCGGCACCAAGGGCTTCACCCTGGGTCAGAAGATGGTCGGCAAGGCCTGTGGTCTGGAAGAAGGCCAGGGCGTTCGTCCGGGCACCTACTGCGAGCCGCACATGACTACCGTAGGCTCTCAGGACACCACTGGTCCGATGACCCGTGATGAGCTGAAAGACCTGGCGTGTCTGGGCTTCCAGGCTGACCTGGTTATGCAGTCTTTCTGTCACACCGCCGCTTATCCGAAGCCGGTTGACGTTGAAATGCAGCACACCATGCCGGACTTCATCCGTAACCGTGGCGGTGTTTCCCTGCGTCCGGGCGACGGTATCATCCACTCCTGGCTGAACCGTATGCTTCTGCCGGACACCGTGGGTACCGGTGGTGACTCCCACACCCGTTTCCCGATGGGCATCTCCTTCCCGGCCGGTTCTGGCCTGGTAGCCTTCGCCGCTGCTGCTGGCGTTATGCCGCTGGACATGCCGGAATCCGTGCTGGTTCGCTTCAAAGGCGAAATGCAGCCGGGCATCACCCTGCGTGATCTGGTACACGCCATTCCGCTGTACGGCATCAAGCAGGGCATGCTGACCGTTGAGAAGAAGGGCAAGATCAACGAATTCTCAGGTCGTATCCTGGAAATCGAAGGTCTGGAGCACCTGACCGTTGAGCAGGCGTTCGAACTGTCTGACGCCTCTGCCGAGCGTTCTGCAGCCGGTTGTACCATCAACCTGTCTGAAGAATCTGTGGCTGAGTACCTGCGCTCCAACATCACCATGCTGCGCTGGATGATTGCCGAAGGTTACGGCGATCCGCGTACTCTGGAGCGTCGTGCCCAGAAGATGGAAGAGTGGCTGGACAACCCGAGCCTGATGCGTGCCGACAAGGACGCAGAATACTCGCACGTTGTTGAAATCGATCTGGCGGATATCAAAGAGCCGATCGTTTGCTGCCCGAACGACCCGGACGATGCCCGTAAGCTGTCTGAAGTGGCCGGCGACAAGGTAGACGAAGTGTTCATCGGTTCCTGCATGACCAACATCGGTCACTTCCGTGCCGCAGGTAAGCTGCTGGCGCAGAACAAGGAACCCCTGAAGACCCGTCTGTGGATGTCTCCTCCCACCAAGATGGACCAGGAGCAGTTGATGGAAGAAGGTTACTTCAACATCTACGGCACCGCCGGTGTTCGCACCGAGATGCCGGGCTGTTCACTGTGCATGGGTAACCAGGCGCGTGTTGCTGCCAAGAGCACCGTGCTGTCTACCTCTACCCGTAACTTCCCGAACCGTCTGGGTGATGGTGCCAACGTGTACCTGACCTCTGCGGAACTGGCAGCTGTGGGTGCTGTTCTGGGTAAACTGCCGTCTCCGGCCGAGTACATGGAGTACGCCAAGGACCTGAACAGCATGTCGAAAGAGATCTACAAGTATCTCAACTTCGACCAGATGGAGGATTACACCAAGAAAGCGTCTGAGGCGAACGTTGCCTGAAGCGCTTCTTGAGTAAGCTCTGACAAAAACGCCAGCCTTCGGGCTGGCGTTTTTTTATGTCCGGACATTTCTCTGTGAATTAAAGCGCCCTGCACAACTCCATCCACCGGTCGATGCCGGCACTTCGGTATTTCTGTTTATGCAGAATGAAGTAAAACTGCCGCTCGAAGGTACGGTGCTCCGGAAGGGGCAGCGGTACCAGGCTGCCGCGCTTGAAGGCGTCCGCCAATACCACTTCCGACAGGCAGCCGATGCCCAGGTTGGCCTCCACGGCCCGCTTGATAGCCTCGGTATGTTCCAGTTCCAGAAGAATGTTGAGATCCGGCAGCAGGCCATGCATGCCCCGTTCAAAGCTCTGGCGGGTGCCGGAACCCTGTTCCCGCATGATCCAGGTGGCCTCCAGGAGGTCGTCGTCGGTCAGTTGCTTACGCTGGGCGAGGGGGTGCCCGGGCGCGCAGAATGGAATCAACCGGTCATGGCGCCAGGGAATCACTTCCAGGTCTGACGACTGAAGCTCACCCTCAATCATGCCGATATCCAGTTCGAAATCTTTTACCCGATTGGCGATGCTGTGGGTGTTGGCCACTTCCAGTGCTACTTTCGGGTGGGTAGGGGTATTCATGTATTGGGCCATCACGCCTACGGCCAGATAGTTGCCAATAGTTAAAGTGGCGCCGACTTTCAGCGCGCCGACTTCGGAATGTCGGCTCAGGGTCTGTTCCAGTTCCTGGGCCTGCGCCAGCAGTGCTTCGGCTTTTGGCCGGTACAATCGCCCCAGCTCATTCAGCTGCAGGCGTTTGCCAACGCGGTCAAAAAGCTGGATATCGAACTGGTTTTCCAGCTCCTTGAGTGCACTGCTGGCCGCAGACTGGGACATGGCCAGGTATTCCGAGGCGCGGGTAATGTTCTGGAAGCGGGCGGCGGCCAGAAAAACTTCAAGTTGACGAAAGCTGAATCTCATAAGCGGACCTTTGAAATCGATTTTCTCGAATAAGGTTATGGGGATATCCCATTTCATCGATAGGTTAGCTTCAGGTTATACTTAACGCAATTGATATTCACTTTTTGCAAATTCCGTTCTTTCGGATGAGGTCACTATGAGCAACCTGATTACAGAAACCGTGACAAGCGTGCACCACTGGAACGACACTCTGTTCAGTTTCAAAACCAGTCGGGACCCCGGTTTCCGGTTCAAGAACGGTCACTTTGTGATGATCGGTCTGGAAACCGATGGCAAGCCACTGATGCGCGCCTACAGCATCGCCAGTGCCAATTACGAAGACGAGCTGGAGTTCTTCTCCATCAAGGTGCCGGACGGGCCACTGACATCACGCCTGCAGAAAATCCAGCCGGGCGATGAGATTCTGTTGAGCAAGAAACCTACAGGCACGCTCGTGCTCGATCACCTGCTACCGGGCCGTAACCTCTGGCTGATCAGCACTGGCACCGGGCTGGCACCGTTCATGAGCATCATCAAGGATCCCGATGTTTACGAAGCCTTTGATAAGGTGATTGTGACTCATGGTGTTCGCTATGTCTCCGAACTGGCATATCAGGAAGAAATTGAAGCTCTGCCGAAGAATGAATACTTCGGTGAAATGGTCGAAGGTAACCTGCTTTATTATCCGACGGTGACCCGGGAGCCATTCCGTAATGAAGGGCGGCTGACCGACGCGGTAGAATCGGGTAAGATCACCCGGGATCTTGGCCTGCCGGATTTCGATATCGAGAATGACCGCTTCATGATTTGCGGCAGTCCGAGCATGCTCAAGGATACCTGCGCTATTCTGAATAACATGGGTTTCAAGGAAGCCCGAGGTGGTGATCTGGGCCACTATGTTATCGAGAGGGCCTTCGTGGAACAGTAAGGATGATCCGATTTGCCGCGACTATTGCTTCTTTTCGTTCTTTGCATCTCGTTTGTGGTGGCGGGCTGTAGCTTCGGTCCCGCCCAGAAGCCCAGTGAACCGACGCCGGAGCCAAAGCCGGCTGACGCTGAACGCCCTGCTGCAGAAGAACAGGCAGAGGCGGGCGACACAGAAGAGAAGCGAGAGGTCGAGGTGGCCCCTGAGGTAGACCCCGAACCTGAAATTACTCTGGATCTGACGCCGGCCCAGCTCGACTGGGTTGGCGGGCAGATATATCTGAACGAGTGCGCCGGACAATTCCGTTGCCTGGTGCACTGGAATGAAGGCGAGGCTTTCCCGTCATTGGGGATCGGCCACTTCATCTGGTATCCCCCCGGTGTTTCAGGCCGCTTTGTGGAGAGCTTTCCGGATCTTGTGAGCTATCTCCGGCAACAGCAGGTTGATGTGCCCGCATGGCTGAACAATCTGGAGCCATTCGATGCACCGTGGCAGGATCGCCGGGCCTTCTTACAGGCAGAAAACTCGGGCCGCATCCAGTCACTCCGTAACTTCCTGTCCGAGACCAGGGGCGAGCAGGTACGGTTCATTTTCTTGCGGGCCAGAGTGTCGCTGAACAAAATGATAGAGGCTGCACCGCCAGAGGATCGGGATCGGATTCGTGGCTACCTGGAGAAACTGACGGCAACCCCGGGTGGCGCATATGCCTTGATGGATTACGTTAACTTCAAGGGCGAAGGCCTGGCGGAATCCGAGCGTTATCAGGGCGAAGGCTGGGGGCTGTTGCAGGTTCTGATGGCGATGTCGCCGGAGCCGGAACAGCCGGCTCTGGACGCCTTCCGGAAAGCGGCAGGCCGGGTGCTGACCCGCCGCGCTGAAAACGCTGAAAATCCGATAGAGCGCGAAAGCTGGTTAAGGGGATGGCTGGTGCGTCTGGAAACCTACCGCGAGCCACCCCAGGGGCCGCTGTTATAGCGGCTCTTTGTGCAGCTCTGGCTTTTGCCCCGGCTCTACCGTCAGCCACCAGACGTTTTCGTCCCAGTCTCCCAGTACAACCCGACGAGCGCCTTTGCCGTTAGCTTCCAGGTCGTGAATGGCCGGCCGGTGGGTGTGGCCGTGAATCAGCCGCTGCACCCCGTGAGTTTCCATTTCCCGCACCACTTCTTCAGGGGTGACATCCATGATGGCTTCCGCTTTGCCCTGGTTTTTTGCCATGGACATGTCCCGCAACTGACGAGCCATCTTCTGGCGATCTTCCAGCGGGCGGGCGAGCATCATTTTCTGCATTTGCGGGTTGCGCATGTTGGCGCGGAATTTCTGGTATTCCACGTCGGCAGTGCACAAGCTGTCGCCGTGCATCAACAGGGTGGGTGTACCGTACAGATCGACCACCGTAGGGTCGTCCAGTAGGGTGGCACCAGCACGGTGGCAGAAATCTTCGCCGATCAGGAAATCCCGGTTGCCATGCATCAGGAATATGTCGGTGCCGCTGTCAGCAAGCTCTTTCAACGCGCCGGCCACCTGTTCCTGTAGCGGAGTTTTTTCGTCGTCACCGATCCAGGCTTCGAAAAAATCCCCCAGGATATACAGGCGTTCGACACCCATGGCCCGGTTTTTCAGGAAGGTGAAGAATGCGTCGGTAATGTCCGGACGCGATTCTTCCAGGTGCAGATCCGAGATAAACAGCGTAGTCACGCGTCCTCCAGTACCTCGGCCTTTTCAATGATGACATCCTGTTGTGGGACATCCTGATGGCCTTCGCTCATGCTGGTGCGGGTGGCCCGGATCTTGTTCACGGTGTCCATGCCTTCCACTACTTTACCGAATGCGCAGTAGCCCCAGCCTTCCGCGTTTTTGCCGCTGTGATCCAGGAAGCCGTTGTCTTCAACATTGATGAAGAACTGGGCGGTGGCGGAATGCGGGTCCATGGTGCGGGCCATGGCGACAGTGCCGGCTTTGTTGCTCAGGCCCTTGTCGGCTTCGTTCTGGATAGGCTCGCGGGTTTTGCGCGGTTTCATGCCCGGCTCGAAACCACCGCCCTGCACCATGAAGTTGCTGATTACGCGGTGAAAAATCAGGCCGTCATAGAAGCCGTCACGCACGTACTGTTCAAAGTTTCTGGCGGTTTCCGGGGTCTTGTCGTAGTCCAGTTCCAGTTTGATGTCACCGAGATTGGTTTGCAGCAGAATCATCAGGTTTCCTGTTCGTTGGGTGAAAGCGGGTATTGTACTCAAGAGTTTCCGGGTATGCATGAGTCCGGCGTCGATTTGTGAGTATAATAGACGGTTTAACGGAGCCTCCGGATAGCTCCCATGATTCATTCCCTGCTGACAGAGATTGTATGAGCGCCGAGTCGAAGAAAGCCCATAATTTTATTCAGAGCCTGATCGAAGACGCTATCGCCAAGGGCGAGCACACCGGCAAGGTGGTGACTCGTTTTCCGCCGGAGCCTAACGGTTACCTGCACATTGGCCATGCCAAATCCATTTGCCTGAATTTCGGCATCGCCGAAACCTTCGGCGGCGAGTGTAACCTGCGCTTTGATGATACCAATCCCGAGAAGGAAAACCTGGAATACATCAATGCCATCAAACAGGATGTGGAATGGCTGGGTTATCAGTGGGCCGGTGAGGCTTGCTATGCCTCGGACTATTTTGACCAGCTGTATGCTTTCGCCGAAGAGCTGATTGAAAATGGCAAGGCCTATGTCTGTGCTCTGGGGGCCGAGGAAATGACAGCGTACCGCGGCTCTTTGAAAGAGCCGGGCAAAAACAGCCCGTACCGTGACCGCCCGGTAGAAGAGAATCTTCAGCTGTTCCGCGACATGCGTGCTGGCAAGTACCAGAACGGTGAGCTGGTTTTGCGGGCAAAAATCGACATGGCTTCGCCGAATATCAACCTGCGTGATCCCATTCTTTACCGCATTCGTTACGCGGATCATCACCAGACGGGCGACAAGTGGTGCATCTACCCGATGTACGATTTTACCCATCCGATTTCGGACGCACTGGAAGGTATTACCCATTCCCTGTGCACGCTGGAATTTGAAGACCATCGTCCCCTGTACGACTGGGTGCTGGACAACATTTCCGTTCCCTGCCACCCGCGGCAGATTGAATTCGCCCGACTGAACCTGAACTACACCATCACCTCCAAGCGCAAGCTCAAGCGTCTGGTGGATGAAGGCATGGTTGATGGCTGGAACGACCCCCGCATGCCGACTATTTCCGGTATGCGCCACCGTGGCTATACCCCGGAATCCATTCGCACCTTCTGCGACATGATCGGGGTCAACAAGGCCGGCGGCACCGTGGATGTGGGTATGCTTGAACATGCCATCCGGGAAGACCTGAACACCCGTGCGCCCCGCGCCATGTGCGTGATGCGCCCGCTGAAAGTAACGCTGACCAACTACCCGGAAGGCCAGACCGAAACCCTGAGCCTGCCGGTACACCCGCAAAACCCGGACATGGGCCAGCGGGAAGTGACCTGGAGCCAGACCCTGTACATCGATCGGGAAGACTTTGCCATGGAGCCTCCTCGCAAGTGGAAGCGCCTGGCGCCGGAGCAGGCGGTGCGCCTGAGGGGCGGTTACGTGATGACCTGCCGGGAAGTGATTCGAGACGACAGCGGCGAGATTGTCGAGCTCAAGTGCGAATACGATCCGAAGACCCTGGGCGTGAACCCGGAAGGTTACAAGCCCAACGGCGTGCTGCATTGGGTTTCAGCGACAGACAGCCTGGAAACGGATATCAATCTGTACGATCGTCTGTTTAATCACGAAGCGCCGGACAGCGACAAGGAAGGTGACTTCATGGACCACCTGAACCCGGATTCGCTGGTGGTTCTCAAGGGCGCCCGGGTTGAGAAAAGTCTGGCTGAGCCGCGCACCGATCTGCCGTACCAGTTCGAGCGGGAAGGCTATTTCTTCTGTGATCCGGCCAAAACCGGACAGGCCGGAAAGCCGGTGTTCAATCGTACCGTCACCCTGCGTGATTCCTGGGGTAAGGGGGGCAAATAATGCGTATCTACAATACGCTGACCCGTCAGAAAGAAGAGTTCCGGCCCATTGAACCCGGCAAAGTGCGCATGTATGTGTGCGGCATGACGGTCTACGACTACTGCCACCTGGGCCATGCCCGGGTTCTGGTGGCGTTTGATGTCATCACGCGTTACCTGCGCCACCGCGGTTACGATGTCCATTACGTGCGCAACATTACCGACATTGACGACAAGATCCTGCAGCGCGCCGATGAAAACGGTGAGAGCTACAGCGAACTGACGCGTCGGATGATCCGGGCAATGCATGAAGACGAAGCGCGCCTTGGCGTGCTTTCTCCGACTGAAGAGCCCTGTGCGACCGCGTACATTGACGACATCATTGCCATGATCCACAAGCTGATAAGCAGTGGCCATGCCTACGAGGCAGGAAATGGCGATGTTTACTTTGCCGTCGACTCTTTTTCGGATTACGGCAAGCTCAGCAAGAAAAAGCTGGAAGATCTGCTGGCCGGTGCCCGGGTAGATGTGCAGGAAGCCAAGCGCAGTCCTGCGGATTTTGTCCTCTGGAAAGCCGCCAAACCCGGCGAAGTCAGTTGGGACTCGCCCTGGGGTGAAGGTCGCCCCGGCTGGCACATTGAGTGCTCAGCCATGTCCACCAAGTGCCTGGGTGATACCTTCGATATCCACGGTGGCGGCCCGGATCTGCTGTTCCCTCACCATGAGAATGAGATTGCCCAGTCTGAATGCGCCACCGGTCATACTTTTGTGCATACCTGGATGCACGCTGGCGCCATTCGTGTGGACAAAGAGAAAATGTCCAAATCTCTGGGCAACTTCTTCACTATTCGCGAGATTCTGGAAAAGTATCCGCCTGAAGTGGTGCGTTACTTCCTGGTGTCCAGCCATTACCGCAGCCAGGTGGATTACTCCGAAGAAAACCTGGAAGAGGCCGGGCGCACACTGACCCGCCTCTATCACGCCTTGCGCGGCGTGACACCTGCCAAAGCCGGTGAGGTGGCGGAAACCGACCATGATCGTGCTTTTGCCGATGCCATGGACGACGATTTCAATACAGCAGGTGCGATAGCCGCGCTGCACGCGGTGGCGAATGAGATTAATCAGCACCGTCGGGATGGAGCTGAGGATCAGACCAGGCAAAGTGCCGCGGTGCTTGTTCGTTTGGGGGCAGTGCTTGGCTTGTTGCAGCAGGATCCGGAAGCGTTTTTCCAGGCCGATACCGGCGGCGAACTCAGCGCCGAAGACATTGAAGCCATGATTCAGGCCCGCGCTGATGCCCGCAAGGCAAAAGACTTCGCCGAAGCTGACCGCATTCGGGATGAGTTGGCCGGGCAGGGCATCATTCTGGATGACTCCCGGGCCGGGACCACCTGGCGGCGGGGCTGAATGCCCTTAAAAACAGAACGGCGCCCTGTCGTGGGGCGGGAATGACCTTGTAAGGAAAATCCCGTACAATACGGCGCTTGAATGACAACGCCCCCGTGCCGAACGGCGCAAAAGGGGAAAGGGAACGACAAACCCATTGAGGCAGACAACAATGACAGAACGCGTAGAAATTGGCGGCATCCAGGTCGCGAAAAATCTCTATGATTTTGTGAATAGCCAAGCGATTCCGGGCACTGGTATCGATCCTGACAAATTCTGGGCAGAATTCGACAAGATCGTGAACGAGCTGGCGCCGCGCAACCGTGAGTTGCTGGCCAAGCGTGATGACATTCAGGAAAAAATGGACAGCTGGAACCGTGAGCATAAAGGTCAGAAGCTGGACATGGCCGAATACAAGGCTTTCCTGAAGGAAATCGATTACCTGGTCGACGAGCCCGCCGACTTCAAGATTTCCACCACCAATGTTGATCCGGAAATTGCCACCATGGCCGGCCCACAGCTGGTTGTGCCGGTAATGAATGCCCGGTTTGCGCTGAACGCGGCAAACTCTCGCTGGGGTAGCCTGTACGACGCTCTTTATGGCACTGATGCCATCTCTGAAGAAGATGGTGCGGAAAAAGGCAAGGGCTACAATCCCGTTCGTGGCGCCAAGGTTATCGAATGGGCCCGCAAGCTGCTGGACAGCTCTGCACCGCTGGCCTCCGGTAGCCATAAAGATGCCGCTAAATATTACGTGGACGGCGGCAAGCTGGCTGTAAAACTGCAGAACGGCGAAGTCACTGGCCTGAAAGATGAAGCCGGCTTTGTCGGTTACACAGGCGCGGCTGACGAGCCCACCGGTGTTCTGCTGGTCAAGAACGGCATGCACTTTGAGATTCAGATCGATGCCAGCCATCCGATCGGCAAAGACGACGGTGCGCACGTAAAAGACGTGGTACTTGAGTCGGCCCTGACCACCATCATGGATTGCGAAGACTCTGTAGCAGCCGTTGATGCCGAAGACAAAGAGCTGGCCTACAGCAACTGGCTGGGCCTGATGAAGGGTAATCTTCAGGAAACCTTCGAGAAAGGCGGCAAGTCCCTCACACGTCGTATGAATCCGGACCGCGTTTACACTGCACCGGATGGCAGCGAGCTGAGCCTGAAGGGCCGCAGCTTGCTGTTCGTGCGTAACGTGGGTCACCTGATGACCAACCCGGCGGTGCTTCTGAAAGACGGCAGTGAAGTGCCGGAAGGTCTGATGGACGGGCTGATCACGTCTCTGATCGCTATCCACGACCTGAAGAACGACGGCGACTACCAGAACAGCACCAAAGGTTCTGTTTACATCGTGAAGCCGAAGATGCACGGGCCTGAAGAAGTGGCCTTTACCAATGAATTCTTCGGCCGTGTTGAAGATGCTCTTGGCCTGCCGCGCTTCACTCTGAAAGTGGGCATCATGGACGAGGAGCGCCGTACCACGGTGAACCTGAAGTCCTGCATCCACGCCGCCAAAGATCGTGCCGTGTTTATCAATACCGGCTTCCTGGACCGCACCGGTGACGAGATCCACACCTCCATGGAGCTGGGTCCGTTTATCCGTAAGGCCCAGATGAAGCAGGAAGCCTGGATCAACGCTTACGAGCAGTGGAACGTGGACATTGGTCTGGAAACCGGCTTCTCCGGTGTTGCCCAGATTGGTAAGGGTATGTGGGCCATGCCGGAGCTGATGGCGGGCATGCTGGAAGCGAAGATTGGTCACCCGAAAGCCGGTGCCAACACCGCATGGGTTCCGTCTCCGACTGCCGCTACTCTGCACGCCACTCACTATCATCAGGTGAATGTGTTTGACGTTCAGAAAGAGCTGGCCAACCGTCAGCGTGCGGCCCTGGAAGACATCCTGACCGTGCCGGTGATGGAAGATCCGTCCAAGCTGACCGCTGAGGAAATCCAGGAAGAGCTGGACAACGATGCACAGGGTATCCTGGGTTACGTTGTGCGCTGGGTAGAGCAGGGTGTTGGTTGTTCCAAGGTTCCGGACATCAACGACGTTGCTCTGATGGAAGATCGCGCAACCCTGCGTATCTCTTCGCAGCTGCTGTGCAACTGGCTGCACCACGGTGTTTGCTCTGAAGAGCAGATCATGGAGACCATGAAGCGCATGGCGGCCGTGGTCGACAAGCAGAACGAAGGTGACCCGGCTTACCGCAACATGGCGCCGAACTTCGACGACAGCATCGCGTTCCATGCGGCTGTGGATCTGGTTCTGAAGGGTCGTGAGCAGCCGGCCGGTTATACCGAGCCGCTTCTGCACGCCTACCGCCAGAAGGCGAAGGCCAAGTACGGTCAGTAAAACGACCGGACACAAAAAAACCCCGCCTCGGCGGGGTTTTTTAATGCCTGTAAAGAAGTTTTGCCACTAAATCCACGAAAGAACACGAACAAAAGAAAAGCCAAAAAAGGGTTATTTTTTAGTGTTCTTTCGTGGATTTAGTGGCTGAAAAAAATCTGTTCCTGGCCTGCCGAAAGCGACAGGCCTGTCTCTAACATTACTCTTCGGTATGCAGCTCATTCGCCGCGTACAGTGTGTTCTCCAGCAGGGTGGCAATGGTCATCGGCCCTACGCCGCCAGGTACCGGCGTAATGTAAGCTGCGCGCTCGGCGGCTGCGGCAAAATCAACGTCACCGTGGAGTTTTCCGTCTTCCATCCGGTTGATACCAACGTCAATGACGGTGGCGCCCGGCTTCACCCATTCGCCCTTGATAATGCCCGGCTTGCCGACAGCGGCGATCAGGATGTCTGCTTCGCCGACAAACTTTTCCAGGTTGTCGGTAAAGCGGTGACAGACGGTGGTGGTCGCACCCTTGAGCAGGAGTTCCATGCTCATGGGTCTACCGACAATGTTAGAAGCGCCCACAATGACCGCGTGCTGGCCTTTGTAGGGGGTGTCTATGGAGTCGAGCAGGGTGATGACGCCGGCGGGCGTGCAGGGGCGCAGAGTAGGCTTGCGCTGCATCAGGCGGCCGATGTTGTAGGGGTGAAAGCCATCTACGTCTTTATCCGGGCGAATCTTCACCAGAATCGGATCCGGGTCCAGGTGCGGGGGTAATGGCAACTGAACGAGGATGCCATCGACGGCCGGGTTTTCGTTGAGCTCATCCACCAGGGCTTCAAGTGCTTCCTGAGAGGTGTCTTCCGGCAGATCGTAGGAGAGGGACATAATGCCGGCTTGATCGCAGGCTTTGCGCTTGTTGCCAACATATACCCGGGAGGCTGCGTCCTGGCCTACCAGAACGACTGCCAGTCCCGGTGCCCGCAGCCCCTTCTGGGTTCTGGCTTCAACCCCGGCAGCGACCTGCTGCCGGACCTGGGCGGCAATCTCTTTTCCGTTAATCAGTTTGGCGCTCATGTTTGTGTCTTGTCGGTTAGGCGTGAATAAAAATGGAGGCGTATGATTGTCTCATGGTTCGGCATGAAGGCCAATGTGGCGGAATATTTGATGATTTTTAAAATCGTTGTTGACGGACCGCTCCGCCGCGGGTAATATGCGCGCCAACTTTGCTGAAGCACTTGTTGTTCAGTTTGTACGGGGTATAGCGCAGTCTGGTAGCGCGCCTGCTTTGGGAGCAGGATGTCGGGAGTTCGAATCTCTCTACCCCGACCATTATTCTGAATATTCAGGTGGGCGAACGGTCAAGCGCCCGTAGCTCAGCTGGATAGAGCATAACAAACCCCCAAAAAGTTACCGTTTTTCGGTGAGTGAGTGAGTTGCGGGGCTTTGGGGCTGGTAAGGTTACCAAAGGCGCAGAAAGAGTTACCAATTTTTTGGTAAGTTCGTCCCGTTAGCTCAGCTGGATAGAGCATTGGCCTTAAGCTAGACATCTAATGTCTAAAAGGAGCCCCACCAGAGAAATCTGATGGGTGGCAGGAGTCAAATTCAGGGAAACCTTCCGAGACATCTCGATGGCAATCCTGAGCCAAGCCTGAGACTGATAAGTCCAGGAAGGTGCAGAGACTAGACGGCTCCCACCTAAACAGCCTCACAAGGGCTGCATGGTGAAGGTATAGTCCAGACCACAAACACTCAAAGAGTGGCAGCGAAAGCTGTAGAGGGTAAGCTAAGCCAAGGGTCGCAGGTTCGAGTCCTGCACGGGACGCCATTTTTCACGCTCAAGCTCTCGTTTTGCCTCCCTAATCGTTTCCAATCACGCTGTTGAAACATCTTTCCCGTTGGCCATCAGGGCATTCTCAAAACATATTCTCAAGCCATGACTTAGGGAGTATGGTGTGAATATCCGTCGATCATAGATTTAGCATGGATGCAGTGAAGTATTTGATTAGGGAGTTTTCATGCATTACACGCCACGCCCGTCTTTAGTCCTACTGTTGTTCCTAACTCTAATCGTGTTGTTCCCTGTGAATGCTTTGGCTTACGATCCCGATGGTTTTCACGACTGCATCTTGAAGAACGTCAAAAGTGGGTTGGGAGATGAAGCGATTCTCGCCATCAGAAAAAGCTGTGCATACCAAAATGACACCACGATCCATGGTGAAGTCATTCGGGAACCCATTTCGGATGCTGCTATCCCCAAAGACTCAATTTTTGCTGCTTTACAAGACAGTCCAGAATTTACTTATTTCTCAAATGTGGAAATTGTAAATTACATAAAGAGTAACAAGTTTCCAGAGTGGACATACGAGAGAGTTAAGGCTTGGCTAATTGAGACCAAGGCTGATCATGTGTTGCATGAAAATGAATGATAAAGGGAGATAACTGTGAGATTAATATTCTTGTCATTGGTCTTTTTTGTTTCAAGTTCTTTGGCTGGGTGTGCCGGAGTAATGAAAGGAGAGGTGTATAGAATCGGCTCCGATACATATACAGTAACAAACCGATATGGCAGAGCATATGCCTTAAAAGACGCTAATTCGCATTGTCAAGAGATGAACTTGTACTTGAAAATTATTAAAGAAAGAAGTTTAACCGATTATTCGGGAACGCCGGATTCAGTGATTGATTTTAAATGTTTGGCAGAAAATAGCGAAGAATATAAGAATTCAGATTATGAAGTAGAATCAGATGTAACAATTAAATCTGAGTCAAAAATATCGATAGAATAAAAGCGTACTCTCAGTCATCGGAGTGGTTTTATATTTTTTCTTGGGGCTACGCCCCAAACCCTCCCTCGCCGGGGGGCAGGGGTTGCAGCTTCTGCAACCCCACCAATTAGGGTTTGTTTTGAGGTTGTGTCAAGGGGCCGAGTCCTCGACCTTCGGTCTGCGGGCCGCACCAACCCCTTGACACTAGAGGATCTTATATAGAGCTTATATCGCTAAGTGTGAAGAGCTGGGGAAACTTTGAATACCTTCGTAATTAAAAAATGTTTTCTCATTCTTATAATATATGATTTGCATACTACTGCTAAAAAAATCCTTTGAAACTTTGGTTGATTCGGAAGGAGAGGCATATTTTGTTTGGTCGTTTATTGCAAGTACTTTTCTTGACTTTTTTCGCATCGCTCGCTAATGCAGAGCAAACCAAGGTGCTCGGTTTATATTTAGGTATGAGCTTCGATGACGCTGTTGAAGAACTGAAGGATAGAGCCATTTTTCAAAGAACAACTTGGGATGGAAGTATAGTGCTGGGCGGTGACCGACATTGTGGTTCTCAGCTTTTGTATGGTGACATTAGCGAGCCTTGCTTTGGTATAAGAGCTGACGCTTCAAAGCTTAAAAAAAATGATCTTTCCAAATATTGGAAATTATCTAGTATATCGTATGCGCAAAATTTTGACGAAAACATTCATGTCGATCTCTGGAAAAGTGACATGAGTGATAGGTATGGCTCTCTTACGAAGTTTCGTGTCCATAAAAATACAGTTCAAGGTCATGAAAGGGAATATTATGTCGCAGTTTTGGAAGGGAAAAATAATTGGGTTGAAAAGTTTCGGGGCGATGGGTCTGTGTCTCGAAAGATTCTCGAAGAAATGATTGGTGATGAGTGTTCGGAGGTTTTAAAATACGTATTGTTCGAGGCTTATGTAAAAAATGACATGGTTTTCGGTTTCACTTTTGATCTGAAGGATATGAAAATTGCGTGCGCAGAACGCATAGCAATCGAAAAAAACAAAAAAGATAGTTCTGTTGATGCGTTGGATCAAATAAAACTAGACTAGCATTGAATTGTTTTGCCAGTTTTTGGCGCATTACTCTGTATATAAAGTGATAGGTTTTAGTAGCGAGCCCAAGCATGTTTTCCTTTGATAATGCTTGCTTGGGTTCGTTATCGTATGTTTGAATTTTCTTTGTGAACCAACAATATGAACCTCAATCTCTGCTCTCGTGATAGCCGTATATAGCCAAGACCTTTCAATCATTTGAGAATTACTCAATGCGATAACAATGCGCGAGAATTGTGACCCCTGAGCTTTGTGAAGTGTGATTGCATAACCTAGCTGGATCATATCAAGCTGAGTTTTGTGCAGGTCGATAGTTTCACCTGTGTCATCTAACTGCACCATACCCAGGCTGTTTTCTGTTTGCTCGACTGATATTAGTCTGCCAAGAGAGCCATTCTGCACTCCCAAATCATAGTCATTTTTGGTGAAAAGAACTGGATCTCCACACTTGAAATCTGTATTAAATAGTTCCCCTTCGATCTCAGGAAAAAGGAGATCACCATTGGAGTTCACTCGCATTTGACACTGGAGATTTATTTCACGTGTAAGTTTCAAAGTTGGAGCGATAACCCTGCTCTCTACAGGAGACTGCGCATATAATTCACTGCACTTGTTCGCTATCCATTCCGGGTCACTGACTTCGTGAAAGTAAATCTTTCCGCTGCTGAGCTCTTCCGGTACTTCACCTTTCCGAATAGAAGCGGAGTACAGGGGAATTCCTGTCGTTTCGTCTTGTCGCTTCACCACGTCGAGCTCAGTATTCGCTGCTGCGCCTGAAGCTAAGATGTCGGCGAACGGCACTCCTGGTCCGATAGGTGGAAGCTGGTAAGGGTCACCAACGAGAAGAACTCGCGTGGTTGGTGATGTCTTGAGCACGAGTTTGTAGAGGTAATTGATATCTACCATCGAAGCTTCATCAACCACGATCAGAGTAGGAGTGTTTTCGTCTTTGAGGTCTTCTCTCAGGAATTTCGCAATCGTACAGGTTTCTGTGCCGATGCTTTCTTCCAGGCGCATCGCAGCGCGACCGGAAAGCGCCATGGCTTTGATGTCATATCCCAGTAAGCGATAACACTTTAAAGTTGTACAGAGTACCGTTGTTTTTCCAGTGCCTGCGCCCCCGGTGATACTACTCAATCCATAGCTCAATGACCTTTCGACCGCTTCGAGCTGTCGTTTGGTAAGGGCATAAGGCAACTGGCTCGCAACCCTAGATATTATCTCGAACTGATATTCCGAGAGTTGAGTGTAGTCTTGTTGAAGAGTTTGAATTCTCTTCGCTACAACGCGCTCCATAATCAGCAAGGCTGTGTTATGGTAGCGGCCTGTATCTGGGTCATGCGTGATGCAAAGATTGCTCACAGCGCCTTTTAAGGCGCTCTCAACCGCATCGCTGTTGTGGCTGTGTAGTAGATTTTCGATTCGGCGCTTTAAATCTTGTTTCGTTGCTACTGTATGTCCAAGGGAGCAATGGTCTTTCACGGCTTGCTCAACAGCGGCTTGAGTGCGCCTTGGATCGTTTCTTTCTACACCGAACTTTTCCCGCGCAATTTTGGTGCACTCTGTAAAGCTAAGACCAAACGTAATGAGCTCAAAGGGGTTTTTCCGAATCTGATCTATTGATTGTTCTTTATGCAACTTGAACAATCGCATTTGAATTGAAAGGGGGATTCCATGGTTAGTGAGCCACTGCGAGTACCTGAGATTTTTATATTTTTCAAAGCCTTTAACCAGCACTTGTGCCGAATCGGTCGTGACGACTTCCTCTAAACGTGCTGTATCCCCAGTTTTCAGAATTTCCATGAGTTCCTGCCCGAAATGCTCAACTAGCTCCCTTGCTTTCGTTTGACCTATCCTAGGAAAAGCCGGCTCCTTAGCAATGAACTGGATCAACGACTCGCTATCAGCGGGCATAGTTATTTGGATCGATTCTGGATCTTTAAACACGGACTCAGTAATTTTGAAGTGAGCCTGTTTTTCGAGTTCTCTATCTTCACACTGCCCTGTAATCGTCCATTGCTGTCCCAGGGCGGGTTCAATGGGAAGATGCTCCGTTCCAACGTCAACAACTATGACAACCTTTGCGGACTTAACTCTTGATGAAGCTTTTTCTAAAAGGACACCAGAAAAGATGGAGCGCTTTGCGTGGAGAAAACGCACGTTCGTTACTCGCATATGGGCAGTACGATTCATCAAACGGACACTCCCATCTCTGATAAAACCTCAGAAAGCTCTTCAAGCCGTCGCAGCTTGGCTTTCAATTCAAGGTTTTCCTGCTCAAGCTTCCGTAAGCGATTCTGCTCTTGATTCTGTTTGTTTTTCTGACCATCGTACTTCTTCGGCTTCCTATCGGACTCAATTTTAGCCTCGGTAGCCTTCGGCAATACCCCTGTCTCCCTGAGCCTATCTTCAAGTCTTGCAAGCATTTTTCGAACTTCAGGATTTTGAGTAAGAACAGACTTTGCAAAACCGCACCCTTTAGCGACGTCAGTGCGACTAAGATTGCCTCGATACACAATTTGCTTGAACCCAGAATTCGTCATGGATTTTTCCCAGGTAATAAACATCGCCACACTTTCATCTTTGGGTGCCGCCATCATAGACCTCCAATTATCCGCGTTTGATCAGTTTTTCCAGTGCATCTTTCAGCCCAGGGCTACTTATCTTCGCTCCTTTTTTGATGGGAAATGAGGCCATCAGAGTGCCATCCGAGTCGAATGTGGTATTCGAAGTTCCTTTGAGTAGATTCTCGATTACTTCTTGATCATAGTCGTCAAGTTCTATGGCTTGGTTGGGTGAGCTTTCAATCGTTTCTGAAGATGATCCTAACGACGCAATCGTAGGTAGGTTATTGACTTCTCTTGCAATATTTAATTGATTTCTTAGTCCTTTGACCTCGCCGAGAAGTATTGAGACCTGATAGCGCAGAACCGGATCGTCTATTTTCAAAAGCTCCTTTTCATGAAGAATTTGATCATCACTTTGGTGATTTGTGTTTATCTTTTTCTCAATACTCTGGTGCGATTGATAATCTAACCAGGCGTCAAATGTCTCTCTGTAGGGATTCCCTCCCTCACGCTTGTTGTAAATAGTTTGCTCGCTAATCTTGATTGCATCTTGCGCGAGATACTTCACGACCAGGGCTATGGTTGGGGTTACTGATTTCTCCACCAAGTCCTCGCAGACCTTACTAATAGCGATAATTTTCGATTTTGTAGCCTTGCTTTTTGATGATTCAACAAGTCGATCAACTTGAGCTTTCACACTCTTTTTGCTCTTAAATTGCGCAGTCATAAACTTTAAATCCAACTATTCTTCAGACTTGCCGATGAAGGCTTGGGTGGGGTCAAATCTTTCTAGCTTTACCGTCTCAGTCATCTTTCGCTCAATTCCAAGCTCCTGCAAAGTGACTTGGTTCGAAGTTAACCGATCTATCTCATGGTCATTCAATTCAGTAAGGAGAAATCTAGAAGCTGCATCTAAAGCCATCGATTTTTCGTCTGGCGTGAGAGGCGATAAGGAGATAGGTTTCATTCCGTTGTTGAACATTATTTGATCGATAAAGTGGTCTCGATCCCTTTCAAGATCATCATCTCTCAGGTGCGTATAGAGCCGACCAGCTTGGACGGTACTATCCAAGGCTCTTAATTCATGGACTTCTGAGAAATCAATTTTCGGTCTGTCTGTAGCGATTAGAGCAGGCGTATTATCCGTACCGGACTCTTCACCAGGAATTGCGTTCGGTAGATCTCGGACGGTTTCCAGGAGTCGATATGCGGCATGAGTATCCATAAGCAAAGAATCGAGACGCTCTGTTTTCTCTTCCAGGTTGGTTTCTTCGCCTTTAATTTCTGCCTTGAGGCTTTCTGAAACCGCTGTGCCTCCCTGTGATTTCACGATTTGGAATCGCTCTGATTGAAGTTTCTCAAGTCGACCTGTTATTTCGTCTACTTCCTTGGATGCCCTTTGAGACTTTACCAGCAGTTTATTAGCGTGAAGCCACAATGGAATCAGCCATGGTGTCCCGGTAATGAGGTGCCTACACCGCACACAATTCTTTGGACCACCCGGAACAGGCCCGTAAGTGTTATTTTTCTTGGAGTTTTTCCGTAAGATTTCACCCCCATCATGGCAACGAGTACCTCCGTATGGGCAGATACCGAGATTGTTGTTGATCCAGATATTGGTCGGGATTTTGTTGTTTTCGATATCGATGAAAGTCTCCTCGGTGTTGCCTGTGACATATTTCTTGGCCTCTTCCCAAGCAGTAGATTTGAGCCACCTCAGGAGGTTTTCCTGCTGAGCTTGTTCAATGGCTTTTTTTGCCTGGTTCAATTGATCCGAGATGTGCCCAGGGTCCATTTTGACGTAATACAGCGTCATAAGGATGGAGGCATGGCCAGCCACCACTTTACTTAACACTTCAATGGGGACACCGGACTCCGCTAAAGCTGTTAACCCAGCAACTCGAAGACCATGAGGTGTGAAAAGTGTTTGCTCTGGCTGACCACTAACAGGATTTCGTTTTAACACGATTTCCACGTCATGGCCCTCTTCTAAAAGACGCTTCTCAAGCTCTCCCATGAGCTTGTTCCAGTAGTTCCGCAATTGGTTGTCGGTTGGTGGGCAATCGGGACGATCTCCTTCACATGAACGAGGTGACCTAAAGAGGTAAAATCTATCCGGGATTTTGTCCAGAACTGTTTTCGATGGGATCATTCCGAAAATTTGGGTTGGCATATCCCCGTAATTCGTGGGCTTATTTACCGGATTATATTTTTCTTGCCAAGCTCTAAGGTCGTAAAAAATATCGATAAGTTCTGGGTTGTACCACGGGATGGTGTAGCCAGAGGTCTCCGAGTATCCGGTTTCCCTATCTTGCGTCTTATTCGTATTAATGAAGAAACCAGTATTATTTCCGTTCGCAGAGGGGATTTTTTTTACAACGCCTCTGTTAGGAAGCCTGCTACCTAGCTTGTGCCAGTAGTTACTGTGAGGAGATTTGTTTGGACCCCATTTTTTACTTGCACGGTCAAAAACCTCCTCATCTCCCTCTCCAGAGTCGAGCGCGGCTACTTGTATTTTTCTTAGTGGTATTTCTAACATGGCCAGATAGAGATAGGAGATCGTTGGAATCCATACTGGCTCATATTTTCCAGATTCGTTTCTATAATCAAAATATTCAGAAGTTATCGATTTAGGCCACTCGAAGTCGTTCGCTGTAATAATTTCTTTGCACTTCAAGAGCCAGCTAGTTGGCATAGAAGCTTTTACAGTTTCTGACGGCCTCAAACTTGCGTCTTTTCGCGAGTCGATCTTTAATATTTCTCCAGGGCTGAAAATTGGGAACGCAATACTTGTATATTCACCTGACTCTTGATCAAACTCCGATAAATAATTGGCAATCAGCCAGTTGCTGAAGTTATGGATCCTAGTTAGGTTATTTTTATTCTCCCTACCCACAGACACGGAATAATTGTAAAAGGATCCTCGTGATGATCGTGTCATGTACCGGAGAGGGTCTTGGGCATTGTCTTCGGTAATTAGGAAACCGTAAAACTGATTAAATGCTGCGTAATAACTTCTAGTGCTCTTCAAATCTTGCTCATCAACGAACTTGGTAAATAAGTGGAGCCACTCGTTGAACTCTGGATTAGGTAGAGAGGTTGTACCGTGATCAGCGACCAAGCTTCCGAAGGTTCGTGCTGATTTTGCGCGTTTTGAAAATTCTTTGCTGTTATGATGCAGATCAAGTGCTAGGCCGGTTTTCCTCAGACCAACGGCCAAATGATTGCTGAGCACAGGAAGGTGTTTGCCGGAGTCATCTTTTAAGGACTCCGTAATAACGGTCCACAAGTCGATATTGATATCCCCGAGGCTCGTTATGCCATAGGCTATTCCGATAAGATCTGAAATCATTGCCGATGATTTTCGGATGTTACTTCGAGCACTTTCTGACTTGGATGTTTTGTAAAAATCTTTGTGGTTCTCAGCAGTTTCAATCACAGATTTGCCAAGAGGGGACCCCATGGCTTTTTGATACATAGACTGGCGCACGTTTGCATTTGTGACCTGTGAAAAGCTCTCAAGAAGCTTTAGAATTGGTGTCTCGATTTCCGCACTATTTATTCTAGATCTCAACTCCCGAATAAACTCAGGCTCGCCTGACTCGTACAACGAGATGACCAAATTGCACAGTTCTTCATTGTAAAGCTGCGCTGGGTTTGTTTTGATATCCATTCTGCAATGCCCCTAAAATTTTAGTCGTTTTTGCCTATCGAGTAGCTGCCTGACAGTATGTTTCGGGCTTTCTCTAACTCTGATTCGATTCTTTCAGCGGTTGGAGTGGTATACACCTGTTGGCTGAGTGGGCTGCGATGCCTCATCGCTTTCTGAATTAGTTTCACATTCATTCCAGCTTCTTCAAGCATCCGACCAAATCGATGACGAAAGCCGTGAGGGGTTGTTCCATACTCTTTGCCAATGGGAATTGAGATATGGAGATTTTTTTCTAGCCGACCATATGCCCTTTCTAAAGCTCCGTTGTATGCTGAAATTGAGTAAGGCTCTCCAACAAAGCCGTTGCCGTGCGATACGAACAAGAAGGGGTGGTCGGGTTTTCCCTCGGCCCTGCGCTGTTTCATCAAATAACTGCGATAACGCAGGTAATACAGGTACATTGCCCTGAACTGATACTCAGCACTCTCATGGATAAAATACACGGGAGCGCTGAGGCTCTTATCTACTGCCAGGTTTTTCCACCCGGCACGGTAGGATTTTCCGACTCCATTCGTGTTTCTTGGTCTTAGGCCTCGCTCCCTTAGATAAGTGGCGCGTGTTTTTTGCCCCTCACCAGACAGATAAGTGGCAGCTTCTGAGGGGTGCCTAAGAACAACTTTGCAACCTTGATTTGGATCTGGAATGACATCGTTAAACCAAAGGTGAAACGGTTCGGAAATTCTAGTTCCGCCAAATAGCATTAACAGAGTGATCATCTTTGCTGTGACGTCTTCCTGCTCGAAAATAGGAAGGCTTGGGTCTCGGTTCAGCAGAAACCCTCGTGAGAGGAGTGGTTCAATGAGGTGCTGAGGAAAATCGATGGCTTCTTGATCCCCAGAAGGAGGCGCTATCTCTCGACCGAGGTCAACGATCTTCCTTCTTTCTTTTTCCACGATTTTCTGAGCGACCTCTTTGGTGCTTTTGAGATGGCCAAGTAGAGAGCGCTCCTTTTCTTTCCTGGCCTGTCGAACAGCGGCAGCTAAAAAGACAATCGATTCTTCAGGGGAAGAGGGGCGACCGTTTTTTGGGGTGGCTGAAGGCAGGGCCAAATTCTGGTTAACACACCAATCAATAAATTGTTGAAGCGCTGAAACCAGGTTTCGCGTAGCCCTTTGAGAAGTAGGGGGCCAATACAAGCCCGTTGAATCTGAGTCGTCATCTATAGAGAGTGTTCCCACAAGAAGGGCATGAGCAAATGATCGAAAGGCTGCTCTGTGAGGATTTTGTGACTCCCAGATTGATTTATCGCCGCTTGTGGCTACGCAGTAATCCCAAAAAAGACCGAGCGACCGTGCTGTGTTCTTGCGCCAGCTATCACTCTTTAAAGGATGAGCGTTAAAATATTCAATTAAAGTAGTCACCGGCCTGACTTGGCCATCCGCTTGCAGGTACAAGACAGGGAGCTTGGTTTCACGATCATGCGCTTGTTTCTGAAGAAACACTGCGTGATGCTGAGGTGTCGTTGATATTTTCTTGTTAAGCATACCGATCCCTGCGAAAGTGGTAAACTTATTATAGGTGGTTTTTACATAACTGCCAATTTTCACTTTGGGGTTGCAATTCTATCTATCAGCTATATAATGGCATCCATACTTCGCTGGCTTGGTAACTCTTGGTAAGTTTTTACTGGGGGGTATCTTGAGCACCCGCCTTCTAAGCGGGTGGTCGCAGGTTCGAGTCCTGCCGGGCGCGCCATAACGCTTGTTTATGGTTTGTACCGGGCTCGCCGAAGCAGCAAAGTTGATGTCAAATGTGTGCCGTCAGGCACCTCCTTGATATGGTGGACGTAGCTCAGTTGGTAGAGCTCAGGATTGTGACTCCTGCGGTCGAGGGTTCGATCCCCTTCGTCCACCCCATTTCCCCTTTTAGCCGTTTGCAAGACTGGTTTTCCGGCCTTCGCGGTAATCTTGCTGCTCGGGTGGCGAAATTGGTAGACGCGCCAGATTTAGGTTCTGGTTCCGAGAGGAGTGGGAGTTCGATTCTCCCCCCGAGCACCATTTAGTTCCCTTATCTGTTCTTCTCCTGAAAACCCTTCTTGCTTGCTGCTATCTCTTCTCTCCAGCTACCGTTGTTTTGCTAACCAATATCGAGTAAAACACAGGCTAGGGCACGGAGGCGGCATCTTGATTCTTATGTAGGCGACAGTATTTGTCGCTACTTCAACGTAGTCTCTTCCCCTTTGTCATTGCTTTGGCTTGGCCGGCATCGGTTCCAGGCCGTTTGGCTGTTTAAGAAACCTTGCACCACTGGAGTTACACGGATGACGGAAGACAGAACCACGCATTCCCAGACCGCAGCGTTCATCTGGTCGGTGGCCGACCTGCTGCGCGGTGACTTCAAGCAAAGCCAGTACGGTCGGGTGATTCTGCCGTTCACCTTGTTACGCCGGCTGGAGTGTGTTCTGGAGCCAACCAAGGGTAAAGTTCTCTCTGCCGCTGACGAACATCAGAACAAACCAGATGCGGTGCGTGAGAAGTTATTGTTACGGGCTGCAGGCCAGTCCTTCTTCAATGCCTCGCCATTGAGCCTGTCCAAGCTTTCGGATACTCAAACGGCAGAAGACCTGATGAGTTATGTCCAGGCCTTCAGCCAGGACGCCCGGGAGATCTTTGAACACTTCCACTTTGAAGACTTCGTACAGCAACTGAGCGCGAACAATCTGCTTTACCAATTGGTTCAGCGTTTCGCCAGTATCGACCTGAGCCCCGGTACCATCAGCAACTTTGGCATGGGTGTGATCTTCGAAGAGCTGATCCGCAAGTTTGCCGAAAGCTCCAACGAAACCGCCGGGGAACACTTCACACCTCGGGATATCGTGCATCTGACGACGTCACTGGTGCTGACCGGAGAAGAACAGAAGCTTAAGCCCAATAGCATCGTCACCATCTACGATCCGACCGCTGGCACCGGTGGCTTCTTGTCAGAAGGCGAGGAGTACATCCAGAAAATCAGCGAAGAGGTCACCGTTGCTCTGCATGGCCAGGAACTGAACCCGGAGTCCTACGCCATCTGTAAGGCGGATATGCTGATCAAGGGGCAGGAGGTCAGCAACATCAAGCTTGGCAACACCCTGTCCGATGACCAGCTGGCTTCCAATGAATTTGATGTGATGTTGTCCAATCCGCCGTTTGGAGTGGAGTGGAAGAAGGTTCAAAAGCAGGTTAACGACGAACACAAGCAGAAAGGGTTTAACGGTCGCTTTGGTCCTGGTTTGCCCCGGGTATCGGATGGTTCGCTGTTGTTCCTGATGCACCTGGTCAGCAAGATGCGTGACGCCCGTGAGGGTGGTTCCCGTATTGGCATTATCCTGAACGGCAGCCCCTTGTTTACGGGTGGTGCCGGTAGCGGGGAATCGGAGATTCGCCGCTACCTGTTGCAGAACGACATGGTGGAAGCCATCGTCGCCTTGCCCACGGATATGTTCTACAACACCGGCATTGCCACCTACGTTTGGGTGTTGTCCAACAACAAGCCGGCCCAGCGTAAAGGCAAGGTTCAGCTGATTGATGCGACTGACCGTGCCAGCAAAATGCGGAAGTCCTTGGGCAGCAAGCGCCAGTTTGTCGGCGATGCCGACCAAGACGACATTGTGCGGATGTACGGGGAGTTCCAGGAAACCAGGAAGAGCAAGATCTTCCCGGCAGAAGCCTTTGGGTATCGCCGCATTACCGTCGAGCGTCCGCTGCAGTTGAACTTCCAGACCTCGGAAGAACGGGTGGAACGTATTCTGGATGAGAAAGCCATCCAGAAAATGACGCCGGAAGAGCCGGAGAAGATCCAGGCAGCCTGTCGGGCCATAGATTCCGATAAGGTGTACCTCAACCGGACCGAGTTCCAGAAAGCCCTCAAAGCCCAGCTGACCGACCACCAGGTGTACCTGAGTGCACCGCAAACGAAGGCGGTACTCAATGCCCTGAGCGAACGGGATCCCCAAGCGGACATCTGCACCGACAAAAAAGGCAACCCGGAACCGGATACCGGCCTGCGGGATTACGAAAACGTGCCGCTGACCGAATCCGTCTACGACTACTTTGAACGGGAAGTAAAACCCCACGTACCGGATGCCTGGATTGATGAATCCAAGCGTGACGAACAAGACGGGGAAGTGGGTATCGTGGGTTTCGAGATTCCGTTTAACCGGCACTTCTATGAATTTACGCCGCCGCGTCCTTTGGAAGAAATCGATGCTGACCTGAAGCAATGTACCGACCGGATCAAGCAGATGATTGAGGAGTTGTCTGCATGAGCTTCCCGAGGTACCCGGAGTATAAAAGTTCAAGCACCGATTTTATCGGAGAAGTACCAGTCCATTGGAAGCTGCACCGGCTGAAGCATTGTGCTGAGGTGTTTCCAAGTAATGTTGATAAGAAATCAGTTGATGGCCAAATTCCAGTTCAGCTTTGTAACTACACTGATGTTTACTACAACGACACTATTGAGGATGGGCTGGATTTTATGTCGGCCACGGCGACTGAGGACCAGGCTCGCCGCTTTGAGTTGCAACAGAATGATGTTGTATTCACCAAGGACTCCGAAAGCTCTGACGACATAGGGATCGCAGCTTTTGTGCCTCAGCAAGTGCCGGGTGTTATCTATGGCTACCATCTTTCTATAGCTCGTGCGAATGGATCCTCTGCGATCGGACCTTTTCTTAAAAAGTATTTTGATTCACAGGAAACGAAGTCGTATTTCGATGTGTCTGCAAATGGTCTAACACGTGTGGGACTTGGGCAATATGCTGTGGATAATGCGCCAATAGTTCTTCCCAGCATTAACGAACAAGCTCAGATCGCCCGCTTCCTGGACCACGAAACCGCCAAAATCGACGCCCTGATACGCGAACAGGAGCGCCTGATTGAGCTGCTTCAGGAAAAGCGCCAGGCTGTGATTTCCCACGCGGTGACCAAGGGACTGGATCCGGATGTGCCGATGAAGGATTCTGGGGTGGAATGGCTCGGTGAGGTGCCGGAGCATTGGGAGGTGGTGAAATTTGGTTTAACACACAACCGCGCTGATCTAGGTGGAAACTATAGTTCAGGTGAAGGGCTTGGGGGCCGTCCTTTAATTAAGATGGGTAATATTTCAAGAGGAAAAATCAATCTAAACAAGGTTGAAAGGTTATCGCTAGAAGAAAACTATGACGTTGAACACTTACTAAATTATGGGGATTTCCTTTTTAATACTAGAAATAGCCTCGACTTGGTAGGTAAGGTTTGTGTTTGGCGCAACGAATTAAGTGCAGCTGCTTATAACTCAAACATACTTAAAATTGATTTTGTTTCAAAGTTAGTTGAAAGCAGCTTTTATATGAATCATCTATTCAACTCGAATCTATTAATTGGGCTGCTGCGCACTTACGCAAAAGGGACGACCAGTGTAGCTGCGATTTATTATAAAGACCTTCAAGCTATTCCTATCCCTCTACCCCCAAAAGAAGAGCAAGTAGAAATAGTTTATTTTGTCGATGCTCAAGCAGTAGTTATTGACGATCTAATCGCAGAGGCTTTAGATTTAATAACGTTAATGAAAGAACGCCGCTCTGTGCTGATTTCCGCTGCTGTAACCGGCAAAATCGACGTGCGTGACTGGCAACCACCTACGGATGAAATGGCCTTTAATGAGGAAGTACGTCAAGCCGGCGTGGAGACAACGGCATGAGCCATGGCCGCGGTATTCGTTTGTTCCTGGTGGATGGTTCGCCAAATGGGCTGCTGACTGCTGAGATCATGAATTGGACAGGCCATGCCTTAACCGGGCCACGCACCAAGCTGACCGATTTGGTTCAGCGTCCAGAATGTGGTCGAACCGGCGTGTATTTCCTGGTTGGGCCAGACCCCGACAATGCCATGCGTCCGTTGGTATATATTGGGGAATCTGACGATGTGGCCAAGCGCCTGAAACAGCACAACCAGCCAGAAGATAAAGGCGGCAAGGATTTCTGGGAGCGTGTGTGTCTGATCACCAGCAAAGACCAAAACCTCACCAAGTCCCATGTGAAGTACCTGGAAAGCCGCCTCATTGCGATTGCCAAACAATCAGGGCGATGCGGTTTGATGAACGGCACTGCACACGATTACACGGTGCTACCGGAATCCGACCTGGCGGATATGGCGTTCTTCATCGAGCAGGTCCGTATCATCCTCCCGGTACTTGGCTTCGACTTTTTAAGAGATCCAGCGGCTTCGCACGCCATATCATCCGGGGCGGAAAGTGCAGTATTTGAGATGGAGCTTCCTAAGTTTGGTGTCAAAGCTCAGGCTCAAGAGATTGACGGTAGCTTCGTGGTGTTGAAAGGCTCGACTACTCGTCCAAAGTGGACAGCCAAAAATAATGGCTACGGCAACTTGTACGATCAGTTGGTAAAGGATGGAGTGCTGGGCGAAGAGGTTGACGGTAAGCGCCTATTCATAAAGGACTATGAGTTCAACAGTCCCAGTGCGGCCGGTGCAGTTGTGGCTGGTCGTAACACCAACGGTCGAAGGAAATGGCGGGTGAAAGGCAGTCAGATTACCTATGGTGCCTGGCAGAGCGACCAAGTAGATCTGAAAACGATCACCGACACCACCGAACAATAAGTTAGTTGGGAGTCCCGACTGAGATATGGAGCAGTAGGTCATGGCAGACAGCCGCGAGAGATTCTTCCAGAACGACATCATTGCCGATTTGAAAAGTCAGGATTGGCTGGTTGGCAAAGCGTCGGGCTACGATCCTATCAATGCGGTCTACACCGAAGACCTGGTGGGTTACTTTCAGGAAGCCTGGCCGGAGCGCTGGGAAAAGTTCTGCAGGATTAACCCTCAAGACCCAGAGAAGGTTTTGGTTCAGAAGGTGGTTCGGGCATTGGAAAAACAGGGCACGTTGGATGTGCTCCGCCATGGCTTTAAGGCTGCCCCAGGGAACGTGAAGATCGACCTGTGCAGCTTCAAACCAGACCATGGCATGAATCCGGACAGCAAGCGGCGTTACGCGGCCAATCGCTTGCGGGTGGTGGAAGAAGTGTCTTACTCACCCCATGCCCGGGAAGGCCAATACAATCCCCGCCTGGATCTGGTGCTGTTTGTGAACGGCATACCCACCGCCACGCTGGAACTGAAAAGCGAGTTCAAGCAAACCGTTGAGAATGCCAAGCGCCAGTACAAGAAGGACCGTCCGGTAAAAGATCCGGTTACCCGAAAGCCTGAACCCTTGCTGACGTTCAAGCGGGGCGCGTTGGTTCACTTTGCCGTCAGCCAGGACGAGGTGGCCATGACCACGCGCCTGAATGGCCAAAGCACTTTCTTCCTGCCGTTCAACCGGGGCACGGAAGACGGCGGTGCCGGTAATCCCAGAGCCGAGGACGAAAACAGCTACGCCACCGGTTACCTGTGGCAGAAGGTGTTCCAGAAGGATGCCTGGCTCAAGATCCTTGGCCGGTTCCTGCACCTGGAAAAGAAGACCGAAGAAGATTTTTACGGTAACCGCAAAACCAAAGAAACCCTGATCTTCCCCCGTTACCACCAGTGGGATGTGGTGAATCAACTGGTTCAGACCACGAAGGAAGAGGGCGCGGGACAACGTTACCTGATCCAACACAGCGCCGGCTCCGGCAAATCCAACTCCATTGCCTGGTCGGCTCACCAACTGGCTCAGTTGTACGATGAGGACGGCCAGAAGCTGTTCAGCTCTGTCATCGTCGTCACCGACCGAACGGTGTTGGATAGCCAGCTGCAGGACACCATTTACCAGTTTGAACACGCTCAGGGCGTGGTTCGTCCCATTACCCGGGACATCGGTAACCAGAGCAAGTCCGAGCAGTTGGCGGATGCACTGGCTGAGAAGACCCGCATTGTTATCGTCACCATTCAGACCTTCCCGGCGCTGTTTGATGCCCTGGATAAACGCCCACAACTGGCTTCAGGCCGTTACGCGGTGATTGCTGACGAGGCGCATTCCTCTCAGACCGGTTCTTCGGCAACCAAGCTGAAAGCAATACTGGGTGGGGACCTGCCAGAAGGCGAAGAGATCAGTGCCGAAGAGCTGCTGGATGCAGCGGTTGCCTCCCGCAAGCCCAGTCAGAAGATCAGCTACTACGCCTTCACAGCCACGCCGAAGGGCAAGACCCTGGAGTTGTTTGGTCGTGTGCCAGACCCATCACAAGACCCCAGCGAGACCAACAAGCCTGAGCCGTTCCATGTGTATTCCATGCGCCAGGCCATTGAGGAAGGATTCATTTTGGATGTGCTGAAGCGGTACACCACCTACGCGGTGGCCTGGAAGCTGGCACACCCGGATGGCGAAGACGAAGAGGTGGACTCCAAGAAGGCCCGAACCAAGCTGGCCAAATGGGTGCGGTTGCACCCCTATAACATTAGCCAGAAGGTGGAGGTGATTGTTGAACACTTCCGTGAGAACGTGCGGCATTTGTTGGATGGCCAGGCGAAAGCCATGGTGGTCACCAACAGTCGCCAGGAAGCGGTGCGATACCAGCTTGCCATGCAGCATTACATCAAAGAGCAGGGCTATGACGATGTTCATCCGCTGGTAGCTTTCTCTGGCAGCTTGCCAGAAGACGATGTGATTCCCGAGGAAGTGACGGAAACCAGCAATGTGCTGAATCCTGGTTTGAACGGCAGAGACCATGCCGATGCGTTCGATACCGACGACTACAACGTGATGCTGGTGGCAAACAAATTCCAGACCGGTTTCGACCAGCCCAAGCTCTGTGCCATGTACGTGGACAAGAAGCTCAAGGGTGTGGAGTGCGTGCAAACCCTTTCACGGTTGAACCGTCTGTTCCCGGGTAAGGAGACCTTTGTCCTGGATTTCGTGAATGACTCCAGCGACATCCTTGAAGCCTTCCTCCCTTACTACAACAAGGCCGAGTTGGCCGGTGTGTCCGATGCTCAGGTGGTCTATGACCTTCAGGATGCACTGGATGCCGAGCAGATTTACCACTGGAACGAAGTGAAAGGCTTCGCCCGGTCATTCTTTGATCCGAAGGCTCCATCCAGCACATTGAGCTACTACTGCAAGCCAGCTCAGCAACGCTTCAAGCAGCGCTACAAGATGTTGCGTGAAGAACGCAAAGACGCCCAGGCCACACGACGCCAGGCAGAGAAAGATGGCAACGAGTATGGCTTAAAGCAAGCGGATGCCACACTCAAGGAAATCGGCGAAGGTCTGGATCAACTGGACCTGTTCAAGAAGAACCTGGGCAGCTTTGTTCGCGCTTATGAATTCATGGCTCAGATTGTGTTCTTCGATGACTCTGAATTGGAGCAGCTATGTGTGTTTGCCAGAAACTTGCTGCCATTGCTGCGCGAAGAAGCGCTGGATGATGACGAGATTGATGTGTCTGAGTTGGCCCTGACCCATTACCGGATTACCAAGCGCAAGGAACACGAACTCAGGCTCTCCGAAGACGACGGTGACTATGAGCTGGACCCGGTAACCGATCTGGGTTCCGGCAAAGCCCATGATCCTGAGAAGAAACGCCTTTCTGAAATCATCGACACCCTGAATGACATCTTCGGTGCCGAGGTCAGTGACGAAGACCAGCTGCACTTCGCCAACGGCATTGCCGACCGTGTTCGCCGGGATGACGCCGTAATGGCTCAGGTGAATAATCATTCCACCGAGCAGGTTATGCACGGGTTGTTTCCCAAGCGGCTGACGGACCTGGTGCTGGACTCCATGACGGACCATGAGAAGTTGTCCATGGAAGTGTTGGAGAACCAGGACAGCCAGAAGGCGTTTGCGATGCTGATATTGCGGTTGTTGGCGGGGGAGGGTGATCACTCGGTGACTTACTAAGCGTAACTGCCGGCGCTCTATGAACCTGTAGAAAAGACTTGCCTGTGCGGCGTTAAGGCCCTGCGTCACACAGATAGATCCTCCAGGGCTAAGGAAATCATTATGAAATACAAAGTACTGCTCGGTTCATTGGTTCTGTGTGCGAGTGCCTACACCCATGCTGGCTGTGTAGGGCCGGTTGTTAACGGCCAGTGTCTGTCAGGTACGGAAGTGCAGGGCTATCAGTATGGCTCAAGTGGCTCCAATGGCTCGGGCTACAAGTCTAACTCCGGCACCCGCTATGAGTATGACATGAGCAACCCTGCTGACCGGAATCGGTACTCAACGGATCTTGATGCTCAGCGTCGTGATCAGATGAATCGGAATATCCGCCGGGATATGGATCGCCGTTCAGGCCAGTATGGCGGTGGTATTTACGATAACTGAAGTGGCTTTTTTAAGCCGACATACATAATGTAGAAAGGGGTTTTTAAGTCCTACTATGAAAAAAATATACCTTTTGTTTTTTGTTTTCGGACTAGCTGTGTTGTCCACAGGCTGTGCAATATCCACCGACCGATATCAGCCAACTGCGGATAATCAGAACCGTATAAAAGATTTTGACGTGGACTTCAGTGTTGCTGAGTTCACTGCTAATAAGAGTGAAAGAAGAACGCTCTGTCGTTTGGCTAACAATGTTGAGATGCCGGACGGAATTACTTTCGAGCAGTACATTGAGAACGCCTTTATTGAAGAGCTTAAGTTGGCTCAGAAATACGATCCTCAATCAGAGTGGGTCATCAAAGGTAACTTGAATGATGTTTCGGTTAGCAGTGGTATGACTGATGCTCACTGGACTCTTGATCTGACAGTATCAAACCAAAAGGGCGAAAGCTTTACAGTTGTAGAGAGCCGAGAATACGACGCAAGCTTTATGGGAGGCATCGCATGCCAAAATGACATGCCGAAGTCGTTCATGCCAACAGTCCAAGCTTTAGTGGATAAGGTTGTTAGTGATCCACGCTTCGAAGCTATGTACCAATAATCAGTTAGGGCTGGATGCGATTGCATCTAGCCCTAAGTAATCTGAGTGTTATCGATGAAACAGATTTTTGTTTGTTTACTGTTGGTATATGTAGTTTCCGGATGTGCGACGATTGATCGAGAAGTCTCTTTAGGTGTGTCTGGTACTATTAAGCCTCCAGCTGATGGGCTGGACGTTTATATAGAACAGCCTGAAAACCTTCGCGTATTCCACCAAAACCAAAAAGATATTAAAAAGCCCTCTTACAATGGGTATGTGAGAGATGCCGCCCAAGCTGACTTGGATAATGTGATAGGTCGATTCGTTAATCCGATAACTGGTGATATGCAAGGCGTCATCAGGTTGGAAAATAAGCAGAGTGTCCAAGAGAAGGTCGAGAAACTAATTTCTTTAGGGCTGGCGCGTCAGGGCTACGTAGTGTCTGATAGTGACAGAGCACCTTACAAAGTTAGGGTGGTTATCGATGAGTTTTGGGGGTGGAACGAGGATGGTGAGGTCACCTTCGAGTTGAATTCCGTGATCCGGTGCAGCATCGAGTTGGTTGGTCAAGGGGAAGTTGTGAATTTCGAGGTTTCCGGCCGTGGCGTTAGCAGGGCAATGGTTGCGAGTGCCTCTAATTGGGAAGAGTCCTATCAGTTGGCAGTTGAAGACTTTCTGAATGAGCTGGAAATGGCGCTTCAAGATCATGGTGCAAGCGGTTGAAGCGCTGACCTCTGTGTATCACAGTCTGTACAACACTAAGGTTATATTCCTGAAGGGCCCTGAAAATGGGCCTGTTCGATTCTCCCCCCGAGAACCATTATCTTTTCCTTCTCCTCCCTTTTAATTTTCTGCATTGCCCCCATTGTCATTCCATGAAATTGTCGCGGTGACGGTGACAAACCGTTATTCCTGCGTGTCGGGTGATTCTCTCGGCAGGGCAAACCGTGATAAACTGCTGCCTTTTAATTTTGTGTCCCTTTGGTGTGAGTTTCACCTTTCGGGATTTTGTTTTAATTTTCATTCACATACAGAATCTGTAATTTGAGGATCTTCCATGCAAGTGTCTGTTGAAACGACATCTAACATCGAACGTCGGATGACGATTGGTGTGCCCGCCCAGGAAATTGACCAGGCGGTTCAGAAACGCCTGCAGGAAACTGCACGTACTGTTCGTCTGAACGGTTTCCGTCCTGGCAAGGTGCCCATGAGCGTGGTCAAGCGTCGTTTCGGTGACAGTGTTCGCCAGGAAGTGGTTGGCGAAGCTATGCGCGACAACTACATCAAGGCACTGCAGGAGCAGGACATCAATCCCGCGGGCTGGCCGCAGCTTGAGCCGAAGACCGTGGAAGAGGGTAAAGACCTCGAGTTCGTGGCAATCTTCGAAGTGCTGCCGGAAATTGAACTGGGTGACCTGAGCAAGATTGAAGTCGAGAAGCCTGCGTCTGAAGTGACTGAAAAGGATATCGACAAGATGATCGATAACCTGCGTCGTCAGCACGCCACCATGAAAGAAGTCAAGCGCAAGTCCAAGAACAAGGATGTTGTGACTCTGGACTTCAAAGGCTATGTCGACGGTGAAGAGTTTGAAGGTGGTTCCGCAGAAGATCATCGCCTGACTCTGGGCTCCGGCCAGATGATTCCGGGCTTTGAGAAGGCCATCGTGGGCGGCAAGACCGGCGAAGAATTCCCGATTGAGGTGACCTTCCCGGAAGACTACCAGAGTGAAGATCTGGCGGGTAAAGACGCCAAGTTCGATATCAAGATCAAGAAGGTGGAAGAGCCGCAACTGCCGGAACTGACGCCCGAGTTCTTCCAGCAATTCGGTATCGAAGCTGAAGATGAAGAGACCTTCCGTGCCGAAGTGAAAAAGAACATGGAGCGCGAGCTCAAGCAGGCCGTATCAAACAAGGTCAAGAACGACGTTGTTGAAGGTCTGTTGGAAGTGACAGAGCTGGAAGTGCCGACTGCACTGGTGGATCAGGAAATCGATCGCCTGCGTCAGGACGCGGTTCAGCGTTTTGGTGGTCAGGTGGATTTCCAGCAGCTGCCGAAGGAAATTTTCCAGGATCAGGCAAGCCGCCGTGTCAAAACCGGTCTGCTGTTCCAGGAAGTGGTCAAGGCCAACGATCTGAAAGCCGAGCCGGAGCAGGTGGAAGAGAAAATCCAGGAGATTGCTTCCACCTATGAGCAGCCGGAAGAGGTTGTCGAACACTTCAAGAATAATCCGGACCAGAAGGCTCAGATTGAATCGTCTGTCCTGGAAGATTCCGTGGTTGACCATGTGCTGGGTCAGGCCAAGGTAAAAGAGAAGAAAATGAAATACGAGGAAGCGGTTCAGGCTGGTCAACCCCAGCGTTGATATGCCTCCGGCTTTGTCCGGAATCGCTTTCTGGAAACAGCCGGCGCGTCCGGCTGTTTTCATCTGGGCTTAGCGGTGGCAGAGTAGGTCAGCATTGAGAGATGTTGACCGGACAAACCGGCCGCACAAGCCCAAGACCATTGTCTACGAGGAGTTCAGGCGCACATGACGCAGAAACCGATTGACGGCCCAACGATGATAACCAGCTCCGGTCTGGTGCCGATGGTTATCGAGCAAACAGCACGCGGCGAGCGTTCTTTCGATATCTATTCACGTCTGCTCAAAGAGCGGGTGATTTTTCTGGTAGGCCCGGTTGAAGACCATATGGCCAACCTGGTGGTTGCTCAGTTGCTGTTCCTGGAATCCGAAAATCCGGACAAGGATATCCATCTGTATATCAACAGTCCGGGCGGTTCGGTCAGTGCCGGCATGTCCATCTACGACACCATGCAGTTCGTAAAGCCGGATGTGGCCACGCTGTGTATCGGTCAGGCGGCGAGCATGGGCGCTTTCCTGCTGGCTGGCGGCGCGGAAGGCAAGCGTGCCTGTCTGCCGCATTCCCGGGTGATGATTCACCAGCCGCTCGGTGGCTATCAGGGGCAGGCGTCGGATATCGAAATTCACACCCGTGAGATTCTCAAGATCCGCAATACCCTGAACTCACTGCTGGCCCGGCATACCGGCCAGGAGCTTGAGACTATCGCCCGGGATACCGATCGCGATAATTTCATGGATCCGGAGCAGGCCAAGGAGTATGGGTTGATCGATACGGTACTTGATAAGCGCGTGTCGAATACCTAATACTGAAAGTCATCGCACCATCCCTGGCTGGCGTATAAGTTTGTGTCCGGCCAACGAAGAACAGAGGTATTTCAATGGCAGATGAAAGAAACGGCAGAGGCGACGATAACGGCAAGTTGCTGTACTGCTCGTTTTGTGGAAAGAGCCAGCATGAAGTCCGTAAGCTCATTGCAGGGCCCTCGGTGTTCATCTGCGACGAGTGTGTCGACCTGTGCAATGACATTATTCGGGAAGAAATTCAGGAAAATGCCCAGCAAGAAGCCAGCGATCGCCTGCCGACGCCGGCTGAAATCCGGGAAACCCTGAACGAATATGTGATTGGCCAGGACCGCGCCAAGGTCGTGCTTTCGGTAGCGGTGTATAACCACTACAAGCGCCTTCGCTACGGTGAGGGCAAGACGGATGTCGAGCTGGGCAAGAGTAATATTCTGCTTATCGGCCCGACCGGCAGTGGTAAAACCCTGCTGGCAGAAACTCTGGCTCGCATGCTGAATGTGCCGTTTACCATTGCCGACGCCACCACGCTGACCGAAGCGGGTTATGTGGGTGAAGATGTCGAGAACATCATCCAGAAACTGTTGCAGAAGTGCGATTACGATGTCGACAAGGCCCAGCGTGGCATTGTCTACATTGATGAGATCGACAAGATTTCTCGCAAGTCTGATAATCCGTCCATCACTCGTGATGTGTCAGGTGAGGGCGTGCAACAGGCGCTGCTGAAGTTGATCGAAGGCACCGTGGCTTCTGTTCCTCCGCAGGGCGGTCGTAAGCATCCGCAGCAGGAGTTCCTGCAGGTAGACACCACAAACATGCTGTTTATATGTGGTGGTGCTTTTGCGGGTCTGGAAAAAGTGATTCAGGAGCGTTCGGATCGCAGTTCTATCGGCTTTTCGGCAAAGGTGAAGAGCCAGGACGACAGCAAGAGCATTGGCGACATCGTCCAGAATGTGGAAACTGAAGATCTGGTCAAGTTTGGCCTGATTCCCGAGTTCGTTGGTCGTCTGCCGGTTGTGGCTACGTTGACCGAGCTCGATGAAGATGCGCTTATCCAGATTCTGACCGAGCCGAAGAACGCGCTCACCAAGCAGTATCAACAACTGTTTGATATGGAAGGTGTCGAGCTGGACTTCCGTGAAGAGGCACTGCGAGCGGTTGCACGTAAGGCCATGGAGCGCAAAACCGGTGCCCGGGGCCTGCGTTCAATCATGGAAGGAACGCTGCTGGATACCATGTACCAGATTCCTTCCGAGCCTGACGTCACCAAGGTAGTGATCGACGACAGCGTAATTCGCGGTGATTCCGAGCCGTTCAAGATCTACGCAAACAATGATCATGCCAAGGCCGTTCCGGAAGACTGATCTTCCGGTCAACCGACAGGCAGGTAAAAAGGGGCGGCAACGCCCCTTTTTATTTAGTCTGAGCGGCACTCCCGCCCGTATTTTCCTGACAGGGACGATTGCAATTCCCGTCAGCGCCCCAACAAAGAATGATATGCTCAACGAAAGACCGTCAGAGGATTCCCTATGACCCGTACACCCGAACAAACCGTGCAAGAATACCCGCTGTTGCCGTTGCGCGATGTGGTGGTATTTCCGCACATGGTGGTACCGCTGTTTGTGGGCCGCGACAAATCCATTCAAGCCCTTGAGGCAGCGATGGAGGGCAGCAAGGAAATCCTTCTGGTCGCCCAGAAAGACGCTGCAACAGACGAACCGGGTCCCAAAGATGTCTTCAGCATGGGTACCCTCGCTACGGTATTGCAGATGCTGCGTTTGCCCGACGGCACTGTTAAGGTGCTGGTGGAAGGCAATGCCCGCGCCCGCCTTGATGCCATCGAAAACGCCGAGTATCTGACTTCTCACGCCATCCTGATGGATGAAGAAGCGTTGCCCGAGCAGGAAGAGGAGGTGTTGACCCGGACCCTGATGGATGAGTTCGAGAAGTATGTAAAACTCTCGAAGAAGGTGCCGTCGGAAGTCTCCAATGCATTGACCGGGATCGATGAGCTGGATCGCCTGGTGGATAATATGGCATCGCACCTGGAGATGCAGATTCCTGAGAAGCAGGAACTGCTGGAAGCGCTTGATGTTCGCAAGCGTGTGGATTTACTGCTGGGCAAACTCGATAGTGAGATTGATCTGATTGAAGTCGAGAAGCGCATCCGTGGCCGGGTCAAAAAGCAGATGGAGCGCAGCCAGCGCGAGTACTACCTGAATGAACAGATGAAAGCTATCCAGAAAGAAATGGGTAGCCTGGGCGAAGGCAACAACGACTTCGAAGAGCTTGAACAAAAGCTCGAAGAAGCCAATCTGCCTGAAGAAGCCAGAAAGAAAACCGAAGCGGAGCTGAACAAGCTCAAAATGATGTCACCGATGTCGGCAGAAGCGACGGTCGTGCGTGGCTACATTGACTGGATGCTGGCTATTCCCTGGAAAAAGCGCAGCCGTGTCCGGCACGATCTGGAAAAGGCCCGCGATATTCTCGATGAGGACCACTACGGCCTGGAAGACGTCAAGAAGCGCATTCTCGAATACCTCGCTGTACAGAGCAGGGTGAAGAAGATCAAGGGGCCGGTATTGTGCCTGGTAGGACCTCCTGGCGTTGGTAAGACGTCTCTGGGGCAGTCCATCGCGCGAGCGACCAATCGAAAATACACGCGCATGGCCCTGGGCGGTGTGCGTGACGAGGCGGAGATTCGTGGTCACCGCAAGACCTATATCGGCGCCCTGCCGGGCAAGCTGATCCAGAAGTTGTCAAAGGTCAGCGTGAAAAACCCACTGTTCCTGTTCGACGAGATCGACAAGATGGGTATGGACCACCGTGGTGATCCGGCTTCAGCCTTGTTGGAGGTTCTGGATCCGGAACAGAACCACACCTTCAATGATCATTACCTGGAGGTGGACTACGACCTGTCTGATGTGATGTTTGTATGTACCTCCAACTCCATGGATATTCCGCCGGCCCTGCTTGACCGCATGGAGATCATTCGTATTCCGGGTTACACCGAGGACGAAAAGGTCAACATTGCCATGCGTTACCTGCTGCCCAAGCAGGTAAAAGCCAATGGCTTGCGCAAAGATGAGCTGGTGATGCCGGAAGAAACCATGCGGGATCTGATCCGCTATTACACCCGCGAAGCCGGTGTGCGTGGTCTTGAGCGTGAAATCGCCAAGATCTGCCGGAAAGTGGTGCGTGAGAACGTCGAAGCCAAAGACAAAACCTCGCTGACCCTGAAGCCGGACATGCTGGAAGATTATTCCGGGGTGAAACGATTCACCTACGGCCTGGCGGAAGAAAAGAACCAGATCGGCCAGGTAACCGGTCTGGCGTGGACTCAGGTGGGTGGCGAACTGCTGACCATCGAATGTGCACTGACTCCTGGTAAAGGTCGGGTCGTCAAGACAGGGTCGCTGGGCGATGTCATGCAGGAGTCTATTCAGACAGCCTTGACGGTGGTCCGTAGCCGTGCGGCCGGTCTTGGTGTGCCTGATGATTTCCACGAAAAGCAGGATCTGCACGTGCACGTACCCGAAGGTGCAACGCCGAAAGACGGCCCCAGTGCCGGTATCGGCATGTGTACCGCGCTGGTATCAGCGCTGACACGAATTCCGATCCGTGCAGACGTCGCGATGACCGGTGAGATTACGCTCCGTGGTCGGGTTCTGGCTATCGGCGGGCTCAAGGAAAAGCTCCTGGCGGCTCACCGTGGCGGCATAAAAACAGTCCTGATTCCAGATGAAAATGTTCGTGATCTCAAAGAGATACCGGATAACGTAAAGGAATCTCTGGAGATTCGTCCGGTGAAATGGATTGACGAAGTTCTGGACATTGCATTGGAATATCCGCCGGAGGCTCATTCGATTGAATCGGCGTCTGAGTCCGGTTCTTCCAAGGCCAGCGAAGACGGTTCAGATGCGGCTGAACGCATAAATACACACTGAGAGTGATCGGAGTTATTGACACATCAGAGAGCCCGTTGGTATAACTGTTTCGCCGTGAAGCAGCCATTATCAAGGGCTCCCGCGTAGTAAGTGCCTATTCCGAACACCGGTGTCTAGCCGAAAGGAATAAAAAAAGGGAGGAATGGAATTCTCCGACCGCTTATGCGATAGTCGGGAACGTCCGCGAATATAATCCGACCCATAACATCTTCAACCTGAAATCGAAGGGGTTTAGTGTGAACAAGTCCGAACTTATCGATGCAATTGCCGAGTCTGCAGACATCTCCAAAGCCGCCGCTGGCCGCGCTTTGGATGCCATGACCGACTCCATTACCGGTGCTCTGAAAAAAGGTGATCAGGTTACTCTGATCGGCTTTGGCACCTTTTCTGTAAAAGAGCGTGCTGCCCGTACTGGTCGCAACCCGCAGACTGGCGCAGAGATTCAGATTCCGGCCTCTAAAGTGCCTGGATTCAAGGCAGGCAAGGCCCTGAAAGACGCCGTCAAGTAAAGGCTCTTTTGCAGTTCTCTGTAGTGGGAGCTGTTGCAGGAATTCAAGGCGCACACCGGTAAGGGTGCGCCTTTTTGCGTTAAATAGATGTCTCACCTGGAGCGCCTCCAGGACCTTGAACAGGGATTCAGGAACAACATGCTTCAAGATATTCGGGATAATGCCCAGAGTACTATCGCCAAGGTTATCGTTGGCCTATTGATCGTTTCACTGTCGATCTGGGGGATGGATGCCATTATCGGCGGCTTCTCCGGCGAGCCATCAGTGGCAACCGTCAACGGCGATGACATTACCGAGCGTGAGTTCTTGCGCTCTGTTCAGATGGAGAGCCAGCAGCGTCTGAGACAGATGGACGAGCCCGACGAGTCGCTGATCGACGAAGATCAGATTCGTAAGGATGTCCTGGCAGGTCTCATTCAGGAAACCGTATTGGCGCAGGATGCCCAGAATCAGGGGCTTGAACTTTCCGAAGCCGATATCGATTCGCTGATTACCCAGATGCCTCAATTCCAGGTGGATGGCCAGTTCAATCGTGACCGCTTTGTTTCAACGGTGCGCAATATGGGCATGGGCGTCACCGAATTCCGTGAGATGATGCGCAAGAGCTATGTCGTGAACCAGATTCGCGCAGCGATTGCCCAGAGCGGATTGATTGCTCCGGAAAACGCCGCACAGTTGTTGGCGATCCAGAATCAGACCCGTGACTTCCGGGTGCTGACAGTGTCTCAGGAGTCGGTGGCTGATCAGGTCAACGTGACCGAGCAGGACATCGAAGAATACTATCAGCAAAATAGCGATCAGTTCCGGAGGCCTGAACAGGTGGATGTCGCCTATATCAGGCTCTCCCGGGAGTCACTGGCAGAGACAATTGACGTTTCTGATGAAGATGTACGCGAGCTCTATCAGGAACAGGCTGAAGACTATGCCCGTGAGGAACGCCGGGCTGCGCATATCCTGATTGATGCCGGAGAAGGCGCTGAGGAAACCATCACTACGATCCAGGAGCGTCTGGCAAAAGGCGAGTCCTTTGCGGATCTGGCGAAGGAATACTCAACGGACACAGTTTCTGCCCGGGAAGGTGGCGATCTTGGTTTTGCCGGTCGGGGTGTGTTTGACGAAACCTTCGAACAGGCGCTGTTTGCGCTCGAAGAGGGGGATGTATCAGAGCCAGTCGAGACTGATTTTGGTGTACATCTGATCAAGCTTGAAGAGGTGCGCCGGTCTGAACCTCCGGCGTTTGAAGAGCTTGAGGATGAGTTGCGTCAGCAGCTGGCCCAGAGCCGGGCCAGTGAACGTTTTGCCGAAGTGCGTGCGGAACTGGCAGATGCTGCGTATGCGGCTGATGATCTGGCCGGTCCGGCTGAAGAGCTTGGGCTGAGGGTTCAGGAAGTTGAGGGAGTCACCCGTGACGGTGGCCCCGGGCCTTTCGAGCACGCCGGTCTGCTGCGCCAGCTGTTCTCTGAGGATGTGCTTGAGGCCGGTTATAATACCGAGCTCATTGATGTCTCCGAAGAGGTCTCAGTAGTTGCCCGTGTTCGCGAATATCATGAGCCCCGACAGCTTGAACTCGCCGATGTTCGTGATGAAATTCGCCAGGCTGTTCAGGCCCGTGCTGTTCGCAAGGCTCTGGACGCCCGGGTCGGTGAGCTGGCAGCCGCTGTTGAAGCCGGAGAGCAACCTCAGCCTGAGCAATGGCGTAGCTTTGAAAATCAGGCTCGGAACACCGGTGGCGTGAGCCCCTATGTAGTTCAGAAGGCGTTTTCTCTGGAACACCCGCAAAATGGTGATCCCGTGATTGGCCAGGTGGTAGCCGATGGCGAGGCCGCAGTCATCGTTCTGGAGGCAGTTCATGCCGGGGAAGTCGACCGGGATGGTCGTGAGTATGAGCAGCTGTCTCAGTTTCTTGCGCAACTGGAAGGCCAACGTGAGTACCGGGCCTACCAGCAGTATTTGAGAAATAATGCCGAGATTGACCGTAATTGATAAGGTCTGTCAGTCAGAAAAAAGGGTGCCCGCGGGCACCCTTTTTTATTGCCTGTTTTTGCTGACGGCTATTTCAGCGGGAAACGCGTGGCTTTCAGGCTCTCCTTGATCTTGCGCAGGTGTTCAAGGAAGTCGGGGCCGCGCTTGAGTGTCACGCCGGTAGCCAGAATATCGATGACCGTCAGGTGGATAATCCGGGATGTCATGGGCATATACACTTCGGTGTCTTCCGGCGCTGTGACTCCCAGAACCGCAGTGCAGGCCTCTGCCAGAGGTGAATCCGGATTGGTGATGCCAATCACGGTTGCTCCATTGGCGCGGGCCAGGTGGGCAATTTCGACGGTTTCACGGGTACGGCCGGTGTAGGAAATCAGCACAATGGCATCGCCGACACTTGAGCCGGCGGCGACCATTCGTTGCATCAGGACATCGTCATAGGACGAGACGGGAATATTGAAACGGAAGAATTTATGTTGGGCGTCCATGGCAACGGATGCCGATCCGCCGGTGCCGAAAAAGCTGATCTGTTTAGCCTGAATCAGGTAATCGATAACGGTTGCTATGGCTTCCGGATCCAGTGACTGGCGCGCCTTGTCCAGGCTGGCGATAGTGGTGAGCATGATCTTGTCGGAAAATTCCGAGGCTGTGTCATCCGGCTCGATATTCTGCCCGATATAAGGGGTACCGGTGGCTATACTCTGAGCCAGACGTATCTTGAAATCCGGAAAGCCGGTAGCCGAGAACCCCCGGCAAAAGCGGTTTACCGTTGGTTCACTGACATCTGCTGCGCGGGCCAGGGCGGCAATGCTGTAGCGTGTGGCAGCACTCGGGTCGCGCAGGATGGCCTCGGCAACTTTGCGCTCGGATTTGTTAAGTCTTTGCAGGCGGCTCTGAATCTGTTCGATCAGGTTCTCGTCTCTGCGCCCCTTGTTATCCACCATGGAGGTCAGGCTCCCTTGTATTGTATTCGATACAGGACAGTATAACCTTTTCAGGTAGTGATTCGGGTAGTAAATGTGTCAAATGTCCGATCCGGCCTTGGTTTAATAAAAGATTGGTGTCATTATTTGGCTAAAGTTACAACATGACGGCAGCTATGGCACGTCTGTAACCAGGAGAAACTGATGGCCGATAAAAGCGCGACCTCATGCGATCTGATGGTGTTCGGAGCGCTTGGTGATCTGGCGCAGCGCAAGTTGTTCCCGGCCTTGTTTCAGCTGGACAGAGCAGGCCTGCTGGCACCGGATAATCGCATTCTGGCGATTGCCCGCCGCGATCTGACCACAGATCAGGTGCGCAAGGCACTGGTAGAGGAGCTGGAAGCAGAAGCCCGGTCTGGTGACTTTGATGCCGATGTGGCCCGACGGTTTGTTCAACGTGTTGATTACTGCCAACTGGACTTTACCGACACGGAAGGCTTTTCAGAGCTCAATGGCTGGCGTACCCCCGGCAATCAACTGATTGTTTATATGGCTACACCACCGGCCATGTACGGCATTATCGCCCGGAATCTGCGGTCTCAGGATTGCTGTACTGACCGGACCCGCGTGGTGGTAGAGAAGCCTATTGGCCATGATCTGGACTCATCCAGAGTCATCAACGATGAGCTGGCCGAGGTCTACCAGGAAAGCCAGCTGTTTCGCATTGATCATTACCTGGGTAAGGAAACCGTGCAGAACCTCATTGCCCTGAGGTTCGCCAATAATCTTTTTGCTTCCCAGTGGGATCAGAACCATATTTCCCATGTTGAGATCACTGTTGCCGAAAGTGTCGGTATTGAAGGGCGCTGGGGATATTTCGACAAAGCCGGGCAACTGCGGGACATGATCCAGAGCCATCTGTTGCAGCTGCTTTGCCTGATTGCCATGGACCCCCCTTCTGACCTTTCGGCAGACAGCATTCGCGATGAAAAGGTGAAGGTGCTCAAGGCACTGAAACGGATCACCCCGGATATGATGGAACAGTATGTAGTGCGTGGTCAGTATACCGCCGGCACCAGCGAGGGAAAGCCGGTACCGGGCTACCTGGAAGAAGAAGGGGCCAACCGGAAAAGTGAAACCGAGACCTTTGTGGCTCTCAAGGCGGAAATTGATAACTGGCGTTGGGCGGGCGTGCCTTTCTACATTCGTACGGGGAAGCGACTGCCGGAAAAGTACTCGCAAATTGTTATCCACTTCAAACCGGCACCTCATTATATTTTCGATCCTGACCAGAAACACCTGGCCAACAACAAGCTGATCATCCGCCTGCAGCCGGATGAAGGCATGGCGTTGAAAATACTGACCAAGGATCAGGGCCTGGACAAGGGCATGAGGTTGCGCCAGGGCCCTCTGGAACTGACCTTCTCGGAAACCTTTGATACCGAAAGAATACCGGATGCCTACGAACGCTTGCTCTGGGAGATTATGCGTGGCAACCAATACCTGTTCGTGCGACGGGATGAAGTTGAGCACGCCTGGCGCTGGGTCGACGAAATTATTCAGAACTGGCATGACTGCGGCGAGCCGCCCAAACGTTATGCCGCCGGCACCTGGGGGCCTGTGGCCTCAATCGCCATGATCACCCGCGATGGCCGAAGCTGGTATGAAGATGCCTGAGCTGGCTTTACCCGAAGGTGTTGAAATGGTCCGCCGGGAAACACCGGATGAAACGGCCCGGTCGTTGGCGGAAGCGGTGGCTGGCGAACTCCGACAGCGGCTGGCTAACGCGGAGACGGCGTCGTTGGTGGTATCTGGTGGCTCCACGCCGGTGCCGTTCTTTGACCACCTTTCCCGGGCAGAGCTGGATTGGTCCCGGGTGACCGTTTTGCTGGCTGATGAGCGCTGGGTGCCGGAGAACGACCCGGCCAGTAACGCCAGGCTGGTGAGAACGCACCTGTTGCAGAACCGGGCCCAAGGGGCAGGATTCCTGCCGCTGAAAACCGCCGCGTCGGACCCGCAGCAGGCGCTGCCACATATCGAGCGCAGGCTGGCAGAGCTTGAGTTGCCCCTGGATGTGCTGGTTCTGGGCATGGGAAACGACGGACACACCGCTTCGTTATTCCCGGATGCGCCCGAACTGCCTCTGGCTTTGAAGCCATGCCGCGGGCAAAGGGCGGCTTTGATGACGCCGCCTTCGCAGATTCATACACGCTTTACGCTGACATTGCCGGTACTGCAAAGCGCGCGCTTTATTGCCCTGCATCTGAAAGGGGCGGATAAACTGGACACCCTGGCCAGCGCTGCTGCCAATCCGGATGACTGGCAGTCTATGCCCATACGTGCCTTCCTCAGGCCTGGCCTGACCATTTACTGGAGCCCGTAACCGGGCAGGCGAACCGAAGCGGAGAACTTCCATGTCAGAGCTTTCCCCGGAACATGAGCAACAGATCCGTCAGGTTTTGGCGGCGTGTCCACTGATGCCGGTCATTACCATTCATGATCCCGACGACGCAGTTCCTCTATGCCAGGCGCTGGTTGATGGTGGTATCGGGGTGCTGGAGATCACTCTGAGAACCCGGCATGGTCTCGAAGCCATCAGGGAAGTCCGGCGCGCAATACCAGAGGCTCTGGTGGGAGCGGGTACTGTCACCAGTCTTCGGCAGTTCCGGGAGGTTGAGTCTGCCGGCGCCCAGTTTGTTATTACCCCGGGTGTGACCGAGGCAATACTGGATTTTGCCATTACCGCCACGGTGCCTTTGCTGCCGGGTGTCGCTACGGCCTCCGATCTGATGCTGGCCTACAGCCGCGGTTATCGGCAATTCAAGTTTTTCCCGGCGGAAGTGGCCGGAGGAACCGGTGCCCTGAAGGCGTTTGCCGGGCCATTTCCGGATGTCATTTTCTGTCCGACCGGTGGTATTCGCCAGAACACGGCAGCGGATTATCTGGCACTGGACAATGTGGTGACCGTCGGGGGCACCTGGCTGACGCCCGCCGATGTCATTGCCCGGCGGGACTGGCCAGCTATTACAAACATTGCCCGCGAAAGCCTGGGCAGCCTTCGGGACCAAGGATAGGTCAGGATCAGCAGATTTCTGTGCCGACCCGGACGATTTTCATGCTGTTGGTGCCGCCCTGGGCATTGGCGTAATCTCCTTTGGTAATAATGACCAGGTCGCCGTCTGCGATAACGCCGTGTTCTTTGAGCTTTTCCACCGCCAGTGCGTTCACGTGTTCATTGGCCAGCTCAAGGGAATCAAACGGTATCGTCTGTACGCCGCGATACAGTACCACCCGGTGCTGTGTGCTGTGGTTCCGGGAGAAGGCAAAGATCGGCAGGCTGGATTTGATTCTGGACATCAGTCTCGGGGTGGAGCCGGTTTCTGTCAGGCAGATAATCGCTGAAACACCCTGTAAGTGGTTGGCGGCATACATGGCCGACAGAGCGATGGATTCATCTATCTGAACCATGTCCTGATGAATGCGGTGCTGGGACTGGTGCATGGACGGATGGCGTTCAGCTCCCACACAAACCCGGACCATTGATTCGACAGCCTCCAGCGGGTAATCACCCACGGCGGTTTCTGCCGACAGCATGACGGCGTCGGTATAGTCCATCACGGCGTTGGCAACATCAGACACCTCGGCACGGGTGGGCATCGGATTGTTGATCATTGACTCCATCATCTGGGTCGCGGTAATCACAGCCCGGTTGAGAACCCGCGCACGGGCGATGATGTGCTTCTGCACGCCTACCAATTCGGCGTCACCAATTTCCACGGCCAGATCGCCTCGAGCGACCATGACAGCATCCGAGGCCCTGATAACGGCATCCAGAGCATCGTTGTCGTGAGCCAGCTCGGCTCTCTCGATCTTGGCCACCAGGCCGGCATCAGAACCGGCTTCTCTTAATAGTTGCCGGGCAGTGTGGATGTCGTCTGCCGTACGCACAAAAGATACTGCGACATAGTCAGCGCCCAGGCGGGCGGCGGTTACGATATCCTGCTTGTCTTTCTCTGTGAGGGCGTCCGCTGAAAGGCCTCCGCCGCGCTTGTTCAGACCCTTGTTATTCGATAGAGGGCCGCCAATCAGAACTCTGGAAGTGATACTGTGATCTTCGACGGCCGTCACTTCCATTTCGATTCGGCCATCGTCGAGCACCAGAACGTCACCGGGGCTGACGTCATTGATCAGGTCCTCGTAATCAATGCCAACACGTTCCTCGGTGCCATTTTCCTTATCCATGGTGGCGTCGAGCACAAACGTCTGCCCACGGCTGAGGGTGATTTTGTGATTGGCGAAACGGGCAATGCGGAGCTTGGGGCCCTGGAGATCCGCAAGCAGCGCCACGAACCGGCCTTGGCTTGTCGCGGTTTCGCGCACGAGCCGGGCTCGTTCGATATGATCTTCGGCGCTGCCGTGAGAGAAATTGAGGCGGGTTACATCCACTCCCGCCGCAATGATGGCGGCCAGTGCCTCGGGGCTGTCGGTTGCGGGTCCCAGGGTGGCGACGATTTTGGTACGCCTTAGCATAGATGTTGTCCTTGAAGCTGTCTGATCATTAAACAATTGAGCCTGAAAGCTGGTTTTAAAGACAGTAAACTTGAACCAGTGTCCCTATGATGACCGGAGAGATTGCATGCATCCTACAATCCAGCAAGTGACTCAGCGGATTATCGACCGGAGCGACGCCACTCGTCAGGGTTACCTGGCCCGAATGGACGCGCTCGGGAGCCAGGATCCCCATCGGGGAACTCTCTCCTGCGGTAACCTGGCCCATGGCTTCGCTGCCTGTCAGCAGGGTGACAAAGATACCCTGAAACTCATGAACAGGGCCAATGTCGCCATGGTTTCTGCCTACAACGACATGCTTTCGGCCCACCAACCGTATCACCGGTTCCCGGATGTTATCAGGGAAGCTGCTCATGGCATGGGTTCCGTGGCCCAGTTTGCCGGCGGTACTCCGGCAATGTGCGACGGCGTGACCCAGGGCCAGCCTGGTATGGAACTGAGCTTGTTTTCCCGGGATACCATCGCCATGAGCACGGCCATCGCGCTCAGTCACAATATGTTTGATGCCACCATGTTACTGGGCATTTGTGACAAGATTGTGCCGGGACTTCTGATTGGTGCCCTGAGCTTCGGGCATCTGCCGGCGATTCTGGTGCCTGCCGGCCCCATGCCTTCCGGTCTTCCCAACAAGGAAAAACAGCGGATACGCCAATTGTATGCGGAAGGCAAAATCGGCCGGGATGAGCTGCTCGAAGCCGAGAGTCAATCCTATCACAGCCCGGGCACCTGCACGTTTTACGGAACGGCGAACAGCAACCAGATGCTGGTCGAAGTCATGGGGTTGCACTTGCCGGGCGCGGCTTTCGTCAACCCCGATACCCCCGTGCGTGACGCCCTTACACGGGAAGCGACCGAGCAGGTTATCCGGCTATCCAGACCTCATGGCGGAAAGCTGGGTCTGGGGCAGATGGTAGACGAGAAATCGATAGTGAATGCGCTTGTGGCTTTGCTGGTAACCGGCGGTTCGACCAATCACACCATTCACTGGATCGCCATTGCCCGGGCAGCCGGCATTATCATTAACTGGGACGACTATGCCGAGCTGTCTGCTGTCGTGCCCGCGATGACCCGCATTTACCCCAATGGCCAGGAAGACATCAATGCCTTCCATGAGGCCGGAGGCACCGGCTATCTGATCCGGGAATTGCTGGCGGGCGGGTTCCTGCATAACGATGTTCACACGGTGGCAGGGTTTGGCCTGGAGCGTTATACCCGGATGCCACAGCTGAAAGACGACAAGCTGGTCTGGGAGCCTGCCGTGGCGCAAAGCGCCAATCCGGAGGTGCTGCGCAGTGCGCAGGAGCCTTTTGCGGTGGGGGGTGGTCTGGCAGTGTTACAGGGCAATCTGGGCCGTGGCGTTATCAAAACATCGGCGGTGGCTCCGGAGCATCATCGGGTGGAGGCACCGGCCATAGTGTTCAATGATCAGAACGAATTAAAAGCTGCATTTGAGGCCGGTGACCTGGATCGGGACTGTGTCGTCGTTGTGCGCTTTCAGGGGCCCAGAGCTAATGGTATGCCGGAGTTGCACAAGCTGACACCTTATCTGGGTGTGCTTCAGGATCGCGGATTTCACGTGGCGCTTGTGACAGACGGCCGTATGTCTGGCGCATCAGGCAAAGTCCCGGCGGCGATTCATGTCTACCCGGAAGCCTTGAACAATGGCCCCCTGGCGAAAGTCCGGAATGGGGATGTCATTTGTGTGGACGCGGTTAGCGGTGTGCTTTCGGTCAATCTGCCAGAACACGAGTTGTCCGCGCGGGAGCCGGCGGAGGTGGATCTGACGAATTACCATAGCGGCTATGGTCGCGAACTTTTTGGCTGGTTCCGTGGTGCTGCCAGTAACCCGGAGGAGGGGGCCAGCTTTTTCTGGAACCATGAGGGGTAGGGACTATTTTTTCAGAAGCGCGTAAACGGGCCCGGCAGGATTCACTGGCGGAACTTTCATTTTCTGACCTGGTCCGGCAGGTGAGAGCCTGCCAGATATGCCGTGAGGTCTTGCCCCATGAACCACGCCCGGTGATTCAGTTAAGCCAGTCATCGAAAATTCTGGTGGTCGGGCAGGCGCCGGGGCGTCGGGTACACGAGACCGGGCTGCCGTTCAATGATCCGAGCGGTGACCGGCTTCGGCAGTGGATGGGTATCACCCGCGATACTTTCTACGATGAGCAGAAGCTGGCGATTCTTCCCATGGGCTTTTGCTACCCGGGTAAGGGGAAGTCCGGGGATTTGCCGCCCCGGCCGGAATGCGCGCCGGCCTGGCGGGAGGCGCTTCTGGCCAGGCTTGAAAACATCGAATTGACACTGGTGATTGGCCAGTATGCCCATGCCTGGCATCTTGATGGCGCCCGCAAATCGGTGACCGATAATGTCCGGAACTGGCGGCAATACTGGCCCCGGAATATTGTGCCCATGCCCCATCCCAGCCCGCGCAATAATCTCTGGCTGCGCAGAAATCCCTGGTTTGAACAGGAGGTAGTGCCAGCGGTGCAGGCAAGGGTGGTTGAGTTGCTTGGTTGATCCGGGGGCAGCAGAAAGGCACAAAAAAGGCACCCGCTCGGGTGCCTTTTTTAGCCTCACAGAGCCGGGGCCTTACAGAGTCAGCGGCTTGCCTGCTTCGCGGCGACGCTGCTCCCATTCTTCACGGGTCTGAACCGCTTCGTCACCCGGCATGGAATGGATGATCTCGAAGTAGTCGGCCGCGTATTCGTCATCGACGATGGTGTTCCTGGGCTTGATTTTGACCACGTGAACGGTCTGCACGTTCTGATGGTCAAATTCGCGCCAGTATTGTTCGTCTTTCAGGAACGAATACCGATGGCCTTCCAGCTCTTTGATGATCCTCCGGGTGTTGGTGGTGCCGGCTCTTTCCACGGCATCCTTGTACTGATACAGGATGCTGTAGGCTGACGCTGCCGATGAAGACGGCCGCATGGAATACCGGCTGGAGAACGCCTCGACAAATTCCTTGCCGCGCTCATAGTCCTTCTCGTAGGGCAGGCTCCAGACCCAGGGTGCGCCGCCAACAATGCCTTCCATTACCGTAGGCCCGACCTGTGCTGCCATACCCAGGGTCAGGTTGGGCACAACCACCTGCATGCGTTTGGTCAGGCCCATATCGTAGGCGACATCCAGGGCACGCACCATGTCGTCACCGAAGAGAACCAGCATGAGGACTTTGGCGTCGCTCTGTTCTGCCTCTTCCAGGGCTCTTCGGAAATCGGTAATCAGAGCTCTGGGGAAGGGCGTTTTTACACCCTGGTGTTTTTCGGTGTCCTGCGTGTCCGAGAACCGACGTACGGATTCTTCTACCGACCAGCCCCAGGTATAGTCAGCCGTTACGTAGAAGTACTCTTCGTCGGCATGGTTTTCTTTGAGATAGCCACTGAGCGCTTTCGCCGTCATCCAGGCGTTGTAGGGTTCCCGGAACATGTGGCTGTGACCTTCGCTGCCGGTTGTGGCATTGGAGTAGGTCAGAGTGCCGAAATAGATGCGGTTCCGATCACGGGCGGCTTTGCCGGAGGAAATGGCGACGGCACTGGAAACGCCCCCGAACACCATTTGCGCGCCTTCCCGGTCAATCAGTTCGGCCGTGTTCTTGGCGCCCAGGTCCGGTTGGCCCCGGCTGTTGCGAATAACCAGCTCGACAGGCTGGCCGAGAATACCGCCGGCTTTATTGATTTCATCAACGGCAAGAAACGCGCCCAGCCGTTGCTGCAGGCCCTGCTCCTTGTAACGGCCCGTCTGTGGGTAGTTCAGCCCGATCTTCAGAGTCTCAGCGGACACAGTGGTGCAGCTCAGCAAAAGCAGGCTTGCCGAGAGCAGGATTTTCCTGAAATTCATTACGGTTGGCCTCCGATGTCATTAATACCGCTATAGCGGGCTCTTATTATTGTTAACCCGGGTAATAGGTAAGTGTCCGCCGAAGGTTAGCACGCAACAATGGGACTAAAGTGTGAGAGAAGTCAGGAATTTGAGTGTTCTTGATGCAGGTCAGCGGCTCCGGGCAGGCTGAAAGCCGGGGTATTCGACCCGGATTCATTGCGCTTTTCTGGTGCAGGCACTCTCCATATTCATCGATTGTGCCCTGAAAGTGAACGCTTGTCAGCTCGATTGGTGGCCGGAACCCTTGTCTGTGGCCGTCTGCGACGCCTTGCACCGCTTCGGGCCCGATCCTTGCTTAGTGAGTTAGCTATTGATCAATGAGTGCTCGTTTTCGATGTACTCCGGTGACTCAAGCCAGGAGAGGAAAAGATGGCCCTGAAAAGTGATCTGATGAACCTGACTGACAAAGAACGACGTTGGCTGCCTTGGTGGGGTGGTAGTGGAAAGTTGGCCATGGGGTGGTCGTGTTATCTCAATCGCGGCATGTATGAGACCAACGAACAGATTTTTGAGAACCTGGCGAGAACCCGAAAAGACGCGCTGACCAACTGGGCAGAACACAAATGGGCATTTCTGGAAACACTTGCGACCCGGCTTAATGACGCCTCACTGGAGACGGTCAGGACGGAGATTGACCGAAACACCGGGCGCCTGCGAGAGATATCCGAGATTTTTGTCATTGCTGAAAGTGGTGAGGTGCTGGCTTCTTCCTCGGTGGCCCGAGTGGGTAAGAGTGATCTGCCGGCCCGGGCTGTGCGGCAGGGCGTTGGCGAACGGTTTCTTCACGGCCCCTATCGCGACCCCGTTACCCTGGCCATGGGCAAAACCACCAGCCGGTTCCATGATGCCGTTACCCTGATGTTCTATGAGCCGGTGACGCTGGCGGATGGCTTGAGGGCCGCCATCTGTGCCCGAATCCCCAATGATGTCATGAGTGACCTGATTCAGCGTGAAGCAGGCCATGTATTTGAGGAATCCGGTGACAACTACCTGTTCATGATTGAGAGCCGCTTTGATTCCTCGATCCAGACGGGTACGGCCTTGTCTCGTTCCCGCTTTGAGGATTCCACGTTCAGCCATGGGGACAACCTTAAACAGGGCATTGATACGGGCTTCGGCACCGTGGGCGTGCGTGAACACACCGAATTTGAAATTCGTTTTACGGATCCGGCCACGGGACAGCTACATCCCGGCGTGCGGGAAACCATCGCCAAGGGCGAGAATCTGTATGTGAAATACCCCGGCTATTCTGATTACCGCCACATACCGGTTATCGGCAAGGGCATTACCTTCCGTATGCCGGGTTCCCCGGATCTCTGGGGCATGATGTGTGAGGGGGATCTTGAAGAAGTCTATCGGCGTCGTTCGATCAGCTGGCGACTGTCGAGCCGGCTGACTGTGCTGGCCAGCATGCTCTGGATGATCAATCTGGCTCTCGCTCTCAGTGGCGTGCCGATCTGGGCGGAGGCGGCCATCAATGGTTTTGCGATCATGGCGATGGTGTGGTTTTTCCGCGCGACCGGAGTAAAACCGATTTCGAACCAGTTGGGGCGCATGGCGGATATTATCCGGGATATCGCTGAAGGTGGTGGTAACCTCAGTCAGCGGATTGAACTGTCTGGTACCCGGCGTGATGAGACCGGCGACCTGGCGCGCTGGATCAACAGTTTTATTGACAGCCTCGATGGCATGGTGGGCAAGGTGCTGTCACTGGCATCTGATTCCGGGCAGACCAGTGAGCAGATGATGAAGCACAACCTGCTGGCGTACGATCGGGTTCATGCCGTGCTCAGTCACATTGATGACATGGTTGATGGTGCCAAGGCTCAGGAAAACGAGATCGGCAACGCCTCGACTACGGCCCAGGAAATGCGTTCGGGCATGGAAGACGTGGTAGAAAAAGCACGAGCGCAGTTTTCCCGGGTGAACGAGGAGGCTCGAAGCATTCGTGATGTGATCAGTCGCTCTGCGGACGGTATTCGTACTGCCAACGAACGCACCGGCGAAATCAGCAAGACCGCCCTGGTGATCAATGACATTGCCGCCCAAACCAACCTGCTGGCGCTCAATGCGGCGATTGAGGCAGCGCGGGCTGGCGAGTTTGGCCAGGGCTTTGCGGTGGTGGCGGACGAGGTCCGGCAACTGGCGACCCGCACAGCCAGGGCCACAAACGAAATTGGCGAACGGCTCGAAGGGGTGCGGGAAGAAACCCAGCGTGCAGTCGCGGTGATGGAAGCCGGTATGTCGGAGATGGAGGAGCGTCTGCAGCATGCCGAAATGGCAGCTGATGACAATGAAGACCTGCACCACATGGTTGAAAAGCTGTTCCGGGCCATTTCCGGTATTGAGCAGACCAATCGCGACCAGAGCAAGCAGACCGAGGGCGTGGCAGACAGTGCTGCGGACATGCGGGATGTGGTTGAGCAACTGGTCCACAGTGCTGAGCGTACCCGCAGTGCGTCGACCAAGCTACAGCGACTGACCGGCCAGTTCGAGGTGTCAGAAGAGGTGGCCTGAGCCCAAATGGCTTCAGGCGGTGTCGGATACTTTCGGATTGAACAAGTGGTAGCGGTTGCGGCCATCGCGTTTGGAACGGTACATGGCCACATCCGCGCCATTGATCAGCTCACCAACGGTCCTGCCATCTTCCGGATAGAGGCTGACGCCGAGGCTGGAGCCGATTTTCAGGCTGTTGCCGTGCACAAGGTAGGGTTGATCGTTGATCCCGATCAGCCGCTCCGCCACCGCCATCACATGATCCAGGTTTTCCATTTCGGGCAACAATACGATGAATTCATCGCCACCGAGACGGGCCAGGGTGTCGTCTTCGCGCAGGCAACCACGAACCCGGTGAGTAAACTGAAGCAGCAATTCGTCACCCACGGCATGTCCGAGCGAATCGTTCACTTCTTTGAATTCGTCCAGATCCATGAAGATCACAGCCAGCAGCATGCCGGTTCTGTGGGCATGACGGATGGCATGATCGAGCCGGTCTTCCAGCAGACGACGGTTGGGAATGCCGGTCAGGGCATCATAGTAGGCCAACTGGCGAATCTGCTCTTCGTTGCGTTTGTCCTGGGTAATATCGGTAAACAGCCCGGCGTAGTGGGTTACCTTGCCTTTGTCATTCGTGATGGACGTAATGGTCAGGAGCTCCAGGTACAGCTCGCCGGTTTTCCGGCGATTCCAGATTTCGCCCCGCCAGTAGCCATGGGTCTGTAAGGATTGCCACATGCGCTGATAGAACTCGGAATCATGGCGGCCGGATGAAAGCAGTTCCGGGGAGCGGCCGATGGCTTCTTCAGCCGTGTAGCCGGTCAGTTGGGTGAAGGCAGGATTGACGAACTCAATCCGGACATTCTCGTCCGTTACGATGATGCCCTCAAAGGAAGATTCGATCACTCTTTCCGCCAGTTGCAGGGTCTGGCGCGATTTCGCCAGGGCCTGGTCCCGTTGCTCCAAAGCTTGTCGCAGATCTTCCACGTACATTTGCTCGGCGCCGGCGAGCATGTCGCTGTAGCCGATCAGTCCTGTCACCTCACCAAGTTCGTTGACCACGGCCAGGTGACGAATGTGGTGATCAATCAGCAGATCTCTGGCATGGATCAGCGGGGCATTCTCGTTCACCGACAAAAGCGGTCGGGTTGCCAGCTCTCGCACCAGTGTGTTGCTGGTATGGCGGGCAATAAAGCGGACCATGTCCCTTTCGGTAAGAATGCCGAGTTCGGAGTTACCGCAATCGACAACCGTCGCATCGGCGTGATGTTTGTGCATTCTTACGGCCACTTCGGCCAGAGAAAGGTTGCCATCGACCAGAAGCGGCGGCCGGGCTACGGCGGCACGGACTTCCCGCAGACGAAGATAGGGTTCAAGCCCCTGATTAAGTGCCAGGTCGGTTTGGGAAAGGATGCCGATGGGCCGGCCGTTTTCATCTGTGACCAGGAAATGCCGCTTGCCGGTGGCACGGAGTTGCATGGCGGCTTCGCCAACGTCTGTGTCCCCCGGCAGTGACAAAACCGGCGCGCTCATAACGGTACCAACCGGTTTGTTGAACTCGTCCGGATCGGCAAAATTGACGGCCAGGGCGTCGTGTTCCGTCCAGATACCGACAACATCCTCGTGGTCAGTGACCAGTATGGAACTGACGGACGTTTCCGACATTCGCGCAGCAGCATTGGCAATGCTGGTGTCCGGACTGCATGTCAGTAGCAGTCCGCCGTGCATGATGCGTGAAATCGGAAGCGGTTGCCCCATGGAGGCTCCTGTTGTTTTTAGCCTAGTTTTTGTGAATCTGCTTGGCATTCTATCAAGTCAGGACTGTTGATGCCTCTATAATGAGTAAGTGGCTACCAAAAGGGAGCGGGGCGCAGAAATGTAACCGGAGCGTTTTTGACAGGCGTCAAGCACAACTGCAGCATACCGACTATGTTATGAGTCCATTAATGAGAGGTTGGAGTAACCATGACTGATCGCAAATCCGAACTTGAAACCCTGAAAGCGGATCTGGAAGCGAGACTGAATCGCTACCATGCCCATCAGCACCGTGAAGACGGACCGCTGGAAAAGGATTTTGAGGAGCAGGCGACACAAACCCAGAACGATGAAGTGGTTGATTCCCTGGAAAACGAAGCCCGGGAAGAGTTGGCCCAGGTTTCTCATGCCCTTCAACGGATTGAAGAAGGTGCCGGAGATGAGTGTGAGGCATGTGGCGAGGCGATCGATCCGCGACGCTTGCAGGTGCTGCCTTATACCACCGTTTGTGTGAATTGCGCCGCTGACTGAACCCACTCCGCAACACCGGACATTCCATGACACCACCACTGGCTGGAAAGAGAGCCCCCCGAGGGCTGCCCAAAAGCCAGATCATTGGTTTGACACTTGGCGCCGTGTTCCTTTTGATGACCCGGGTTCTGCCAGCACCTGAAAGTATGGGTTCTGAAGCCTGGGCGGCGCTGGGGTTAATGTTGCTGATGGCCACTTGGTGGGCAACTGAAGCCATTCCCATTCCGGTTACAGCACTGCTGCCCATTGTGTTGGTGCCAGCCATGGGCCTTGGAAGCATCTCGGAAGCCACCTCGTCGTATGCGCACCCCATTATTTTTCTGTTCCTCGGAGGATTTACCCTGGGGCTGGCGATGCAGCGATGGAACCTGCACCGGCGCATCGCCTTGTTGACATTGCGGACTGTCGGCCACAGACCAAAGCGCCAGATTGCCGGGTTCATGCTGGCAACTGCATTTCTCAGCATGTGGGTAAGCAATACCGCGACGACGATTATGATGCTGCCGGTTGGCCTGTCGGTGGTGGCCATGATGGAAGCTTCGGAGCCCGAGGCTGTTCGGCGCTACGCTACTTCTCTTTTGTTGGCCATTGCCTACTCGGCGAGTATTGGCGGCATCGCGACACTGATCGGAACTCCACCCAATGCCTTACTGGCGGCCTATCTGAGCGAAAGCCAGGGTGTGGAGGTCGGTTTTGCCCAATGGATGCTGATGGGCGTGCCGGTGACAGTGGTTATGTTGACCCTGGTGTGGTGGCGGCTGACGAGGCAGGATTTCGCTCTTGGCGAGTCGGCCGGAGGTGGTCAGCTGATTCAGGATGAACTGGCCAGGCTTGGTCCCATGAGCCGTGGCGAAAAGCTGGTAACCGCGGTGTTTCTGTTGACCGCCGCATGCTGGATTTTTCGTCCCTTGCTATCAGCGGATCTTATGCCCTGGCTCAGTGATACCGGTATCGCGATTGCCGCCGCTATAGCGATGTTCCTGATCCCGGTAAATGCTGCTGAAAGAACTTTCGTGCTGGATTGGGAATCGGCCAGCAAACTTCCGTGGGGCGTATTGTTGTTGTTTGGTGGTGGCCTGTCTATGGCGGGTGTTATTGGCAGTTCCGGACTGGCAGGCTGGATTGCTCAGGCGCTGTCTGTAACCAGTAGCCTGCCACTGATCGCGATGATGGCGTTGTCAGCAGCAGCGGTTATCTATCTGACGGAAGTGACCAGCAACACCGCAACAGCGGCCGCATTTCTGCCGCTGTTAGGTGCATTGGCGGTGTCTCAGGGGCTGTCACCGCTGTTGTTGACGGTGCCGGCTGCCATTGTTGCAAGTTGTGCCTTCATGATGCCGGTTGCGACACCGCCCAATGCGATTGTGTTTTCCAGTGGTCATCTGCAGGTTTCCGATATGATCCGGGCGGGTTTTCCGCTCAGCATTGCCAGCATTATCGTGGTGACGCTGATGACCTACGCCCTGATCGGGCTGGTGTTTACCCTTTAGTTGGTCGTTCAGTCTTCCGGAGCGTCCAGATTCAGCCATTGTTGTGACAGCCAGTAGAAGCTGCCGTCGCCGGCTGGATGCGTGCAGTTGTACCGAAAGCGCCGGCTGGTAATTTCTGCGGGTGCCTGTACCACAACCTCGCCGTCATCGACGTTCAGATCAATGCGGCCAAAGCCTGAGGCAAAACAGGTCAGTCTCGCTGGTGACAGCTCTTCTCCCAGTGCAAAGGTCAGTGTTGGTGGGTTGTTTTCAACGATGCCATCCGGCAGTTCGCTGGCGGGAACTGGGAATGCCCTGCTCAACAGCTTGTCCTGCAGGCTCTCAAGCTGGCCATACGCATCGGCCATGGGGAAACGGGGAAGGCGGGTTTCATGGGAGTAACGGCCGATAGCGCCGGAGTGCTGGCCGAAACCAAGCCAGTCGCGGGTAGCCAGTTTTTCTTCCAGGGCCTGGTCAAATTCACCGTAAGGGTAAGCAAACATCGGGTTGGTCGCCCCCAGCTTTTCACTGATCGTCTTCTGGGCCTGGTCCAGGCTTTGTTCTGTTCTTTCGTGCCAATGCTCCTTGCTTTCATCCGGCTTTCTCGCCAGATGTCCATGATCGGCGCTGTGGTTGGCAATGGTGGCCAGCTTTCCCTCAGCCAGTTCTTCCAGTTGCGCCCAGGTCATATAGCCGTGACCGCCCACAGCGTCGGTGTTGACGAAAATGGTGTAGGGCAGCTCCAGTTCTGACAGCAATGGCGCAGCGGTGTGGTAGACCGATTCATAGGCGTCATCAAAAGTGATGGCAATATGGTTGCTGTCTGACATCTCTCCACTCAGTGCCTGGCGGGTTCCGGATAGCAGCGACACCACTTCCAGATCCAGCTCGCGAATCATGTCGAGTTGATCCCGGAACAGCGAGGGGGTGGTGCTGGTGGCTCGCGGTGTGCTGTCGTCAACATGATGGTATTGCAGCACAACCAGATCTGCGGACACGGAGGTGGCAGCAAGGCACAGGGCCGCCGTGGCAGGCGCGACGATGGATCTGAAAAAACGGGTCATGGCAACGAACCTTGTGTCTGTTGGTGTCAGGCGTAGTGGGCTTTGAGTACGGAGAAGGCTTCATTGAGTTCCTGCACAGCTTCGGTACTGCCGCCGCGATCAGGATGGGCTTGCATGACCTGTCTCCGGAACCCCTGTTTTACCGTGGTGAAGGTGTCAGGCAAGTCATCGAAGCCCAGTGTTTCCGCGGCTCTGGCGGCGGCATCCGAGTCCGGGCGTACGGAAGGTACGCCGGCCCAGAAGTTGTCCATCATGCCCTGTATATCTCCGTTCGACATAAAGTACTGGGACAAATCCAGGTAGAACTGCCGAAGCTTGTCTTCTTCGCCGGGAAGCGTCTGGGCAAACGTTTCCCGTGGCGGCAGGATGCTCAGGCGTAGCGGGGAGATAATCAGGGTTTCGTGGTCTTCCGCCAGCTGGTCACGAAGCCGGTAGAGTGCATGGAAGAGCAGAAAGTGTACGGGGTACAACTGATCCGGCTCCATAAAGTTGACCGGCCCGATCAACTGCCAGCGCTCGCTCTGCAGTGCCCGGATCAGGTCCAGCTCGGTCAGCCCCAGCGGGCCACGGGCGCGCAGTTCGTGTTCGGCGGCTACGAGTAGGTGCTGTACCTGCTGCTCGAGCCAGGTGGCACTGGCCTGGTCGGCCGGCTCCTGATCTGAAGATTGGTGTGTCTGTGGCGAATCTGTCATAGCGATTATGGTATGTCAGCCGGCCGCTGCTTGAAAGTGCCGTTGCCCAGGAAATGAGCAATATCCTGTCCCTGACGCTTTCGCACGCGTATAATTGCCGGCCCGAAATCCCCAAGCGTGCAGGAGCAGATCCCGAGCGATGACAGCCAATGCCCAACAAACACCGGTTTCCGAACAAGAGCGCCGTCAGAAACTGGAGCTGAATAAACTGCAGAAACGCCTGCGTCGCGACGTCGGGCAAGCCATCGCCGATTTTTCGATGATCGAGGCGGGCGACAAGGTGATGTGCTGCCTCTCTGGCGGGAAAGACTCCTACGCGATGCTCGATATTCTGCTGAACCTGCAGAAGAGCGCGCCGGTGGATTTTGAGGTGATCGCGGTTAACCTCGACCAGAAGCAGCCGGGCTTTCCGGAAGAAATCCTTCCGGAGTATCTGGCATCCATGGGCGTCGAATATCACATCATCGAGAAAGACACCTACAGCATCGTCAAGGAAAAGGTGCCGGAAGGCAAAACCACCTGTGGTCTGTGTTCACGTCTGCGCCGGGGCATTCTGTACAACTTTGCCGAAGAGCATGGTGTTACCAAGATCGCCCTGGGCCACCACCGGGATGATTTGCTGGAAACGCTGTTTCTGAACATGTTCTATGGCGGCAAGCTGAAAACCATGCCGCCGGTGCTGCACAGTGATGATGGTCGTAACACGGTGATCCGGCCTCTGGCCTACGCCCGGGAAAAAGACATTGCCCGCTATGCGGCGTTACGGGAATTCCCGATTATTCCGTGCAACCTGTGCGGCTCCCAGGAAAACCTCCAGCGGCAGGTGATCAAGGACATGTTCCAGACCTGGGACAAACAGCACCCGGGGCGTCTGGAAACCATGTTCAAGGCGGTGTGCAATGTTGAGCCATCACACCTGGCTGATCCGGAGCTTTATGATTTCAAAGAAGGCAGGCGCCTGGGTGGCAAGCGCCAGGCGGTGGTTCAGGCGGCAGAACCTGAGCAGAACTTTGACCGCCTGGATGTGCTGAACATCTGAAGGGTCAGTGCATGAACAGGGCTTGCAGGGGCATGGTCCACAAGCCAAAGAGAATCAGCAGAACGCCGCTAAGTTTACGAAAGCCCTGGTTGCCTTTGAGGTCGCGAATCCAGTTGGCGGCATAGCCGGTGGCGAGCATGGATGGAAGGGTGCCGAGGCCGAAAAATACCATGGTCAGAGCCGCAGATGGCACGGTCGGTTGCAGTGCTGCCCAGCCCAGAGTGCTATAGACCAGCCCGCAAGGCAGCCAGCCCCATAGCGCCCCCAGAGCCAGGGCCTGCCCGGCATGGTTAACCGGCAGCAGCCGTCTGGTGAGCGGCGAAAGCCTTTGCCAAACCGGGGCACCCACCTTTTCCACCATGCGTATGCCCTGCCACCACTGTCCCATAGACAGCCCCATGAAGATCAACAACAGGCCTGCGAGCGTCATCAACAGCATGCCGGCAATCTTTGAGTGTTGGGCAGCATTGGTGCTGACCAGGGCAACCAGTGCGGCAATCAGGGCATAGCTGCCAATACGGCCAAAGTTGAAGGTCAGCAACAGCAGGCTCTGACGCAGGCGGAAGCCCTTGCCCACCGGTAAAGCCATCGACAACGAGGCGCTGATGCCGCCACACATGCCCAGGCAGTGGGTGCTGCCAAGCAAACCGATAATGAAGGCGCTGGAATAACTGAGGTAAAGCTCTGGTTGCACGGCCTGTCAGCTCTTGTCGGTGGGTGGCTCTTCTTTCTCGCTGTCGGTTTCGGCGGCAGTGTTGTCGGTGTGCTTTTCCTTGTCGGTACGGGCTTCGTCCGGAATCATATCCTTGTCGTCATCGTACAGGATGCGGTGGGCCGGACCGTCCAGGTCATCGTATTGGCCGTTGCGGACCGCCCAGGAGAACAGAACCAGCCCGAACGCGACAAGAATCAGCATCAACGGAACCAGTATAAAGACGATTTTCACGCTACCTCCTCAAAAAGCAGAGCGGTTGTGTCTCACGCTGCGGTTGCAGGTGTGTGTTGTACCTGTAAAGGCTTGCTCTTGCCAGGTGGTTTGCTGAGACGCAGCGCATTGAGCACCACAATCAATGAACTGGCTGACATGCCAATGGCGGCCAGCCAGGGCGTTACAAAGCCGGCGGCGGCCAGGGGCAGGGCGAGAAGGTTGTAAACCAGCGCCCAGGCCATGTTTTGCCGGATAATATCCCGAGTCTGGCGGCTGGTTTTCATGGCTTCAAGCAATTGCATCAACTGGCCATTCAGCAAGACTGCATCGGCCTTGAGCTGGGTAAGGTCGGCCGCTGTGCCCATGGCGACAGAAAGACCGGCGCCGGCCATGGAGGGCAGATCGTTCAGGCCATCGCCTACCATCATCACCTGATGTCCCTGCTCACGCAACTCGTCCAGCACCTCCAGCTTCTGTTCAGGGGAGGCTTCGCCAATGGCGCGGTCGATGCCCAGTTGTTCGGCAACCTGTTGAACATGTCCGGAACGGTCGCCGCTGAGCAGGATAGTTTGCACCCCGGCTCGCTGCAGGGCTTTGACGGCTTCGGCTGCGTCGTCACGAACCTGGTCATCCAGCCGGAAGCTGGCCAGCCATTGCTGATCGGTTGCCAGCCAGATTTCCATGCCTGGCGGCTGATCGGTTTCAGGTGGCTGAGCCCGGGTCTGGCTGGCGACAAACGTCTTGTGGCCGATATAAACATTCTGTCCGTCCAGTTTGCCGGACAGGCCGCCACCGAGGTGGTTGGTGACGTCGGTGACGGTTACAGAGGGTTGTTCGTGGAATACCCTGGCAATGGGGTGTTCGGAATGTTTTTCCAGCCCCGCCGCGATTTTCCGGCAGGTGTCGATGTCGCTATCACCGAAAGTCAGAGTATCGGTTAAGGAAAGCTCGCCGCGGGTCAGGGTGCCGGTTTTGTCGAATACGACAGTATCAATGGTTTTCATGGATTCCAGCGTGTGGCCACGGGTCGGCAGAAACCCGAGCTTCCGTAGTCTGACCGTAGCAGCGGTGATGGCCGTGGGGGTTGCCAGGGACAGGGCGCAGGGGCAGGTCACCACGAGTACGGCGAGGGCGATGTCGAAGGCATTGTCGGCGCCGGCAAGCCACCAGCCGCCCCAGACAATGGGAGCCAGAATCAATACCTGCTTGATAAATTTACCGGCAATGCGGTCTGCCAGGCGAGCCACGGGCGGCTTTTCTGCCTGCACCCGGTCAAGTACCCGCAAAATGCCTGACAGGCGAGTCTGGGCGCCTGCACGCACAACGCGAACGTTGAGCGGGTTTTCGCCGTTGACGCTGCCGGCATGCACAGTGTCGCCCGGCCGGCGCGTTTCAGGCAGGTACTCGCCGGTGAGTGCCGCTTCGTTGAGTGTGGATTCACCAGAAACAATGTCCCCATCCACCGGTAGTGTCTCTCCCGGGCGGATGCGGACGATGTCCCCGGGTTTGAGCTGATGAATCGGTACAATGTCCGTTTCGCCATGGTGCATGAGTGATGCAACCGATGGCTGGAAACCCGCCAGAGCATTACCGGTCAGGCCGGCCCGGTAGCGAGCCTGCACTTCCACATATCGGCCAAGCAACAGGAAGAAGGTGAACATGCAAACCGACTCAAAATAGACCTCTTCGCCTCCGAATACAGTGACCCAGGCACTGGCAACATAGGCAATGCCAATGGCAATGGCCACGGGCAGGTCCATGGTGAACTGGCGGGACGTGATGTCTCGCAGAGCATTGCGGAAGAAGGGTCTGGCGCTGTAGAGCACTACCGGCGTGGCAACCAGCAGGCTGATCCAGCGAAAGAAACCGATGAATTCGTTCGACAGGTCGCTGATCAGCTCGAAGTATAGAGGAAAGGCCAGCATCATGCTCTGGAAAGAGCCTATACCGGCCACCGCCAGGCGAATCAGCATCGAGCGGTGTTCAGCTTTCAGGGCCTGCTCGGCTTCGTCTGCCTGATAGGGGCGGGCGGTATAACCGAGCTGGTGAATGGCGATGAGCAAATCACTCAGACGGGCCTCGCTTTTGGTCCAGACCAGACGGGCCCGCTGGGTGGTGTGATTCACGGTGAAGCTGAGCACGCCGGGCTGCTGCTTCAGGTGGTTTTCCAATAGCCAGATGCAGGCCGCACAGGTGATGCCGCCAATCAGCAACTGCGCTTCCTCGCCGCCTTTGACCGGCGCCACGAACGATTGCTGGACCAGAGGATGGTCCAGCTCGCGCAGGCGCTCAAGCTCGGATCGAGTCAGCTCTTTGGGTGTGACGGCTGGCTCGGTGCGGAAGTCATAGAAGCCAGTCAGGCCTTCCTGACGGATGGTCTGACAAACAGCCTTGCAACCCTGGCAGCAGAAATACTGTTGTTTTCCGTCGAGTTCAAGGATGATCGGGGGATCGCCGTCCGCTGGCTCCCCGCAGTGAAAGCAGTTCAGGGCGGTCACCCTTTTGCGGTGTCGTCTACGGCCTTGATCACAATGCTGTCTTTAGTCGGCAGCCTGAGTTCGCCTTTAACGCGCCAGTCTCCGCTGGGACCCTGAATATCGTAGTACCAGCGGCCTTCGAGTTTTTCATGAATCTGGCCCGCATACTCGCCGTTCCCTCTTTGCTGAAACTGGACAACGCGATCCTGATCAGACTGTGTGGGGTGATACAGGTTCAGCACCAGATAGGGGAAATCTGCAGGGCCGGCTTCGGTTTCCAGCAGCAATTCAGCCGAGCGGTCATTGACAGCGAGACTGCCGGTTACCTGCATTTCCCGCGCTAGTTCGTCCCGGGCAACCGACATGTTGTAGCCCCGGCCCTGTTTTGCGTAGTCGTCCGTGACCATCGACGTATCAAGGCTGGAGGCAAAAATCAGCATGCTCAACCCCCAGATGATTGCTGCCATCGGGAAGGCAAGCAGAAACCAGAGCCAGGGTTGGCGGTACCAGGGTGCAACAACTTCGTTTTCACTCATTACTATTCAATCTCGATTGATGAATGCAGATTCTGTCAGCGCGGCTTTGGACCGACAAATCGGCTTTCAGTTTCCAGAGTCAGTGAAGAATCTGTTTGTGATTCTGCAAAGAAACGGATTTCGTTGTTGGTTTCAGGCAGAGATTCCGGTGGTACATCGACAACCGTTGGCAAAGAGCGGTTCTCGCCGCTGTCGACCGTTACCGTGGTGTCGGTGATGAACTGGATATCCTCAAGGCCCTGAACAGACAGTTGGAATGTTTGTGGCACTTCCGTCATGTTCTGGATTTTCAGGGTGTAGGAGTTCTCGATCCGACCCTGACCGTTAAAGCTGAACAAGGCGCCACGATCCCGCAGTATATCCATCTGGGCCGGTACACGGTTCGCGATGATGTAGATAACCGCAGAAACCATCAGAATCATGACCGCGCCATAGCCGAAGGTTCTCGGGCGGAGCAGTTTGGACTCTTTGCCTTCCAGTTCGTTTTCTGTGGTATAGCGGATCAGACCCCGAGGGTACTCCATTTTGTCCATGACCTGATCGCAGGCGTCGATGCACAAAGCGCAGCCGATGCATTCGTACTGCAAGCCATCACGGATATCAATGCCCGTCGGACATACCTGGACGCATTGCTCGCAGTCAATGCAGTCGCCAAGCCCCAGTTCGGCCGGGTCTACGCCCTTTTTACGCTTGCCACGTGGCTCACCGCGATTCGGGTCATAGGAGACGATACGGGTGTTGGGATCAAACATCACTGACTGGAAGCGGGCGTACGGGCACATATACAGACACACCTGTTCACGCATCCATCCGGCGTTCAGGTAGGTGGCCACGGTAAAGAAACCGATCCAGAAGTAGGCCCAGCCGTTGGCCTGTAGCGTGAACAGATCAACTATCAGTTCCCGGATGGGGTAGAAGTAACCGACGAAGGTCAAGCCGGTCGCCAGAGCTACCAGTAGCCACAACACATGTTTTATGGTTTTCTTGGTGACCTTGTCGCGGGTATTGGGGCTTTTATCCAGCTTGATTCGTTTGTTGCGCCCACCTTCTACCTTCTCTTCAATCCACATGAAAACAAAGGTCCAGACCGTCTGAGGACAGGTATAACCGCACCAGACCCGGCCGAACAGGGTGGTGACAAAAAACAGGCCAAAGGCACTGATGATCAGCAAGCCTGAAAGCAGGAAGAAGTCTTTCGGAAAGAAAGTCATCCCGAAGAG
>JAVLAV010000039.1:21633-27452 GCA_031580735.1 Marinobacter sp. | reverse complement strand
GCTGAACTGCCCCCGATCCAGATTCAGCAAACACACCACCGCATCGCTGCCGGTCAGTTCCACTCCGCAAACAATCATAGCCATCCCCTGTTGAATCCTAGCCGCAGCACTTTTTAAATTTAACACCACTGCCACAGCTGCAAGGATCATTGCGGGAAGGCGCTTTCGCGGTGGTCACCGTCTCCCCTTTGTTCAGAAGTACCGTGAGCGCGGCGATGGATTCAACCGCGTCCTCACGGGGATCTACCGTAATGTTCGCATGCAGACGGGCCTCAGCCACCAGGGCTTCAACCTCTTGTTTGCGCGTTTCACTGGTAACCACCAGCTCCAGCGGGTACTTCTTGCTGCCGCTCTTCTGACTGGCCCTGGTTTCGAAGCCGCCGTAAGTGGTGTGATGCTGGCGCGCGTCCTGTCGGCCTTTGTAGAAAAACTTGTCTGACATGCTGAAATCTCGATGAATGAAAGAGGGCCCGGGCGCTTGAAGAAAAACACTGGCCACCACGGGCCGGGACGTTTTAGCATGCTTCCAGAATTGGTTATATAGGCAGAAGTGTAGACTCCATGAGAAAAGCAATCGGGTATGCCCTGGCAATCGCTCTGACCCTCTGCGTTGTGGGGATCAGCTACCTCTGGCTAACCTTTGCCAGCCCCTTCGGCTATAACCCGACTGTAGACCTGCCCACCATAGATGAAGACGCCACTTACGAGGTATTCGTATACGGCACGCTCACCCAGCCCTGGGTTCGCTGGCTGGTCATGGGACGCGCCGGGGAGAGTGAGCCCGCAAAGCTGCCCGGTTACCGCAAGGAGGAGCTGGACATCAAACCGGCTGACGGAGCAGTCATCAAAGGCGAGGTAATCACCGTGAATGCCGATGAGCTCAGAGCGCTGGACCGTTACGAACGGCTGGGAGTGCGCTATGAGCGGGTGAAATTAACACTTGAAGATGGCGAATCCGCCTGGGTGTATCGGCTGATGGACCCGGTCCTGCTGGAGCTTACTGACGAGGCTTCCTGAGTACTCGTCAGTAAGCTCCAGCACGACTGGCCGTGACCGAAATATTTCCCCATGGCGTTTTGTCAGCATTCAGGTCTTGATGTCTTTGATGAGATTCCAGATTTTTTGCTTATGCTCTGGGCTGGACATATTCCCTCCGTTCAGGATGAAAGCATGAATGTTTCGGGGTCTTCCAGAATATCAACGATAGTCTTCAGAAATTCGGCCGCATCGGCACCGTCGTTAACCCGGTGGTCGTAGGCCAGGCACAGCGGCATGCGCAGCCTTGCTTCCAGTTTGTAGTTATCGATATGGCCCCTGGCCACCGGACTTAGCTCGGCGCTGCACATACCCAGAATCGCCACTTCCGGGTGGTTGATAATGGGCGTAAAGCTGGTGGCGCCTATGGGCCCCGGATTGGTCAGGCTGAAGGTAGCTCCTGCCATGTCCTGTTTCCTGAGTTCGCCTTCCCGGGCCTTGTCAGCGAGGCCGGACAATTCACTTGCCAGCTCGAAGACATCCTTCCGGTCAACCTCCCGCAGTACCGGCACCAACAAACCTGCGTCGGTGGCCACGGCAACGCCAATGTCGTAGTACTCCTTGTAAATCAACTCGTCAGTTTCGGTATCAAGACTTGAGTTGAACCGGGGGAACTGTTTGAGGGCGGCAACCAGGGCTTTGATTACCAGCACCGTCATGGTGAGTTTGCCGCCACGCATTGCCACATCGTCCTGATGCCGGCGCCGGAAACGTTCCAGCTCGGTGATGTCGGCCACACTCTGGTGCATCACGTGGGGAATCTCTGACCATGACTGACTCATGTTGCGGGCAATGGCCTGACGGATGGCGGGTAGCTGTTCCCGACGGATTTCTCCCCACTGGCTGAAATCCGGGAGCTCCGACGATTTTCCGCCAGCCTTCGTAGATCCCTTCGATGCCGCCTTCTCGGAAAATGCCTCAACATCCTCCTTGGTTACACGACCACCAGGGCCCGAACCTTCCACCTCTTCCAGATTAACGTGAAGTTCCCGCGCCAGCTGGCGTGTCGCCGGGGCGGCAGGCACAGGACGCCCGGATGAAGACTCAGTATCCTCGTCGTTATCATCTTCGTTTCCGTCGTTTTCGGTTTTTTCCTGCTTTTTTTCTGCCTTTTTGTGCCTTTCTTTCTTTTCGCCTTTTTCTTCCTGCTCTTTCCCCTCCGACTTGCTCTCTTCTTCCTCCGGGTCAGAGCCAGCCTCTTCGTCATCGCTGTAGGTCACCAGCACCTGGCCGACCTTGATGGTTTCGCCCTCGCTGACTTCAACCGAATCAATGGTGCCGTTGAAGTTCGCGGGTATCTCGTTGGCGGCCTTGTCGGTTTCCAGCGTCAGCAACGGATCGCCGTCCTGAACCTCCTCACCCTTGCTGACAAATACTTCAACCACGTCTGCTTCGGTAATTCCCTCGCCAGGGTCTTCCAGCCTGTATTCTTTGGACATTCGAGTTGGCTCCTAATCTTTCATGGCCTGTCGGGCACCGGTGACAATGCGATCGACGTCCGGAATGTAGGATTTTTCCCGGGCAAAATACGGAATGACCACGTCGTAGCCGGTAACACGCTGAATCGGCGCTTCCAGGTAGTAGAAGGACTTCTCGTTGATACGGGCGATGATTTCCGCCCCGGGTCCAAAGCTGCGATGGGCCTCGTGGACGATCACCACACGGCCGGTTTTGCGTACAGACTCGCTTAATTTCTCATCATCCAGAGGCGATATGGATAACAGGTCGATCACTTCCGCCTCGATGCCCTCTTCTTCCGACAGCGTCTCCGCGGCTTCCAGAGTCTGATGAGTCATGGCACCGTAAGTGATAATGGTCACGTGCTCACCTTCCCTCACGACCTGAGATTCACCAATGGGCAGGGTTTCTTCTTCATCCGGCACCTCTTCCCGGAAGGCCCGGTAGATTGACTTACCTTCAAAGAAGATAACCGGATCCGGATCACGAATGGCGCTGAGCAGCAAGGCCCGGGCGTTGCGGGGCCCCGATGGAATCACGATCTTCAGGCCCGGCGTATGTGCGTAGTAGGTCTCGCGGCTTTCAGAATGATGCTCCAAAGCCCGCACCCCTCCGCCATAAGGGATGCGGCAAACCATGGGCACGTGATAGCTGCCACGAGTGCGCCAACGCATCCTCGCAGCCTGCCCTTCAAGCTGGTGAAAGGCGAAGTAACTGAAGCCGGAGAACTGGAGTTCACACACAGGTTTCAGGCCCGCCATGGCCATGCCCACGGACATACCAACGATGGCAGACTCCGCCAGCGGTGTATCCATCACCCGCTCTTCGCCAAATTGCTTGAGCAGGCCGTCGGTTATCCGGAATACGCCGCCGTCGACGCCAACATCCTCGCCCAATACATATACGTTGTCGTCTTTTTCCATTTCCTGCTTGAGGGCCAGGTTAATGGCTTCTGCCATATTCAATTCAGCCATCTTTACCCTCCAGGTATTGCTTCATCGCCTGCCGCTGCTCCTCAATATAGGCAGGACGCTCCTCAAACAAGTGATCGAACATAACCAGGGGGCCACCCAGCGATTCCATCTGCTCTTCGGCCTCTTCCCAGGCAGATTTCACTTCATCATCGATTTCCTTTTCCAGTGCGTCGATGTCTTTCTTGCGCAGCATCCTGCGATTCTTCAGGTATTGCTGGAACCGGGGGATTGGATCCCATTCCTGCCAGCTTTCTTCTTCCTCTTCATCGCGGTACTTGCCGGGGTCATCCGCCGTGGTATGAACCGACAGTCGGTAGGTGATGCATTCAATCATGGTGGGCCCATCTCCCTTGCGGGCCCGCTCCACCGCCTCGCAGGTAGCCAGGTAAACCGCCAGGGGGTCGTTGCCGTCCACCTGTATGCCAGGCATGCCATAGGCCAACGCCTTCTGCGCCAGGGTTTTTGAAGGCGTCTGCTGTTCCCGGGGAACGGAAATCGCCCATTGATTGTTCTGGCAGATGAAGACATTGGGCGTATTGAAGGCCTGGGCGAAGTTCAGGGCCTCGTGGAAATCCCCTTCCGAGGTGGCACCGTCGCCAAAATAGCAAATTACCAGGCGGTCTTTCTTTTGCATTTTCATGGCATAGGCAATGCCGACAGCCTCGGTGAGCTGGGAGGCCACGGGAATGGAGATAGGCAAGTCGTTCTGGCCTTCCGGGATTTCTCCGCCTTCGTTGTAGCCGGCGTTGTAAAGCAGAAGCCCACTCATGGGCGTGCCACGCCAAAGCGCCACAGTGGTCTCCCGGAAGCTGGGCACCATCCAGTCATCGTCTTCCACGGCGGCAATCGACGCCACCTGGCTGGCTTCCTGCCCTTTGGCCGGGGCAAAAGTGCCAATCCGACCCTGCTTTTGCCAACGCAGCTGATATTCATCAAAACGCCGGCTCAGAAGCATGGTCCGGTGCATACGCAGCAATGTGTCTTTATCGATCTTTGGGTCCAGATCCTTGTCCGGCTTGCCTTGTTTATCCAGTACCGAGAGATACTCGACAGCATATTCAAGCTTGACAGTTTTTCGTGGCATAGCAGCCCCTTTCGCTGATCGTCTCCTATAGGTGTAGGACTTATCGGCGAGTTTTTAAAGTGCCACCCGACCGACGGGCACCTTAAAAGTGACACAGCCGACCTTATGCAGGCACTTTCGTCCGAAATGCACTATTGGATCATTCTGCCCGGTGCCCTTGTGTAAACTGGCATAGCCTGTTTGAATCTTAAAAGGAAGCAGACGAATCAGGAGATAAACATGACATTCGCTATACGAACGTTGCTATTGGCTTTTCTGTTGGGCGCCGGCCTCACTGGCTGCAACACCATGGAAGGCGTAGGCCAAGACATGGAAGAGGCCGGAGAAGCCATTGAACGAGAAGCCTCGGAAGCCTGACTAACGCTCAAACCGTCTCAGAACGCTTTTCTCGATCTCGATCAGTACAAATATCACGAGCCCTGCTGTCCAGATCAGCCCCCAGTGGAACCACTGAGGGCGCTACTTCACCTGACATTTTAAAGCTTGGATAACTCCGCGATCCGTTAAGAAATTACAGGTGGGTCTCAACGTAAAGCAATCAACCCAACAGGCATTCTTTGGCTTCGTTGATACGTGCGGCCAGATAGTTACTGCCGCCACGGTCCGGATGCATTTTCTGCATCAGTCGGCGATGAGCCTGGATAATCTCTTCACGGGAGGCACCGGTCTCCAGCCCAAGGATATCGAGCGCTTCGCTCTCCGTCAGAGAGCCTCCAGAAGTGGCGCCATCGTCAGATGCTCCATCGCCAGCGCTGGCCTGGTCGTCAGCCCGCCATGAGTCTCCGAACCGCCGATCGAGGTAGGTTTCCAGCAGCCGGGCAGAGTCTTCATCCTGTTCCCGACAGTAACGTAACAGTTCGAGAAATTCGCTTTCACTCAGATCAGCCAGGGCCCGGCCGGCCATGGGGCCTTTCAGAATCTGGCCGCTCATGGCTCCGGAATCGTGGTCCAGGGTCATATCAAGAATATCGCTGGCAACATGGGACTGGTTACCCGCCTTGGCCTTTGCTCCCCCCGTTCCGGCTCCAGCCATGCCCCCGCTCAATACAGAAGGCAACACCCGACGCAGAATAGAGGGAAGCACCCTGCGCAACAGCGGATAAACAAACGCCAGTAACCCGAACAGGGCGTGCAACCGGCCGGTCATGGCCAACAGCAGTATCACCGCGACCCCGGCAACCGATGCCAGCTTGATAATAGCGGGCTTGCGCTGGCTTGCCGGTTGGTTACGCAGCCAGACCCAGGCAGCAAGCGAGAAGACAATGACC
>JAVLAV010000039.1:0-21537 GCA_031580735.1 Marinobacter sp. | reverse complement strand
GCCCGGGCAGGCAGTTTGTTGGCCTGCTGGATAAACTGGTCAATCGACTGCTTACCTGATCTGGTGCGTAGCTCTTTGTCGGACATAGTGAGGCTTACAGTGTTGCCACTGCCTCAGCCACCGGCGTGTCACCGGATACCACATTAAAAACGCAGTTCTCAGTTGTGTCCGAATCCAGCACTGCCAGCAGAACCCGGGCGACATCCTGCCGTGGAATCTTGCCAAACTCCCCCGGCCCGGTGCCTACGGCAACCTTGCCCGTACCGTCGTCATTGGTCAGTTGCCCCGGACGTACAATGGTGTAATTCAAGCCGCTGTTTTTAAGGTGTTCATCGGCGTTGTGCTTGGCGCGAAGGTAATGCTGAAGTTTTTCAGGCCCTTCTTCAGGCTTCTCAGCCCGCATGCTGCTCACCATGATAAAACGCTTTATACCCATGGCCCTGGCAGTATCCACCAGCCGGATGGCTCCGTCCTGATCCACATCGATGGTTTTATCCGGCCCGGTATGAGGGCCGGAGCCGGCGGTAAAGATCACGGCATCGCAGCCTTTCATGGCTTCACTGCAGTCTTGCTCCAGATCGCCCAGCACGGTTTCCGTGGCGCCCAGTTGCTGCAGTTCCGGCCCTTGATCCGGGTGCCGGATCAAGGCCCGCGCTTCATGATCGCTGTCGGCCATTTCCTGCAACAGGTATTGCCCGATTTGTCCGTTAGCTCCTGCAATAAACACGTGCATGGCAAGTCTCCTGATTGGATATTTAGCGTGCATATCTTTAATAGCTGAGTGCACAGCACGCACAATTCAAGGCACTGGAATTACTGGAGCGTGGTTTTCGGCTTAACCAGCCGATGCCTTGAGCCAGCTATAAACCCGCATCGGAGGAATGTTTCGTAACTCCAGCACATTACTGGCAGGCGCCCCCATAACCGGCTCGGTAATCGAGGCAACATCCCGGCGGAACTGGTAGGCGATGAAACGCCCGTTCTCCGCGAGGCTGTCGTTTATCGCATGCGCCACGCGGATGCCAACCGCTTCCGGCATTTTCGAGAAAGGAATTCCGGAAATAATTACATCCGGCTGCTCCATATCGTGGGAGGCCAGAATCTCTGCGAGATCCTCAGCGCTGCCCAGATGATTAGTGAAACGCGGATCGTTAATCTCGCCCAGCAGTTCATGAAAGAACGGACTCAATTCGATTGAGAGCAGGCGCGCCTCCCGGCCAAGGTGCTGCAAAAACGTTTGTGTAGTGCCGCCGGTACCGGGCCCCAGCTCAACCACACGCAGGGCACCAGACAGGTTGGACGCCTCGACGATCCGTCGCTCCAGAAATCGCGAACTGGGAATAACCGAACCCACCTGCCCCGGCTCTCGCAAAAAGCCAAGGAAAAAAGCCGCAGGGCTTGTGCGCCGGCCGGAATCGTATTTGGAGGCACCACTTTCTTCTATCATCGCGTTCTCCCAACCTCGCCGTCTGGATTGCACTAAAATTATAGCAGCGGGATTCGCCTGCACTCCGGCCTGACGCCGAAGCCTGAACGTAACAGAACCCCGTCACCATGGGAAAACCTGCTGAACATTTGACGAACAGTGCTACATTGATAGGGCATCCCCAAGGAGAAGAGGAAATATCATGGCTAATGCTAATCAGAGTATCGTGGTCGCTTGCGACGGTTCAGAGCATTCGGCAAAGGCGGTAAAAATGGCGGCCGAGCTTGCAAATGCCACCGGCCAACCGCTCAAGCTATTAACCGTATACCCGCACTCAAAAGTAGAAAAACTGGTTATCAGCGGTGTATGGCCCGCAGACATCGAGCAGGAACAAAAAGACTATGGTCGCAAAGTATTTGAAGCAGCCAGGGAGGCCTTGAACGGCAAAGCCGATCCAGCCGAAGAAATCCTGATTCAGGGTGATCCTGCTCACGAAATCATTGAATACCTTGAAGCCAACCCGGGCACACACATGGTGTTGGGAAGGCGCGGGCATTCCGCAGTACGCAGACTGACACTGGGCAGCACCAGTGAAAAGGTCATCAGGCATGCCACCGGGCCGGTGACGGTTGTCAGCGAGTAACAGAAGCTTTTGTGCGGCCCATTATGAAACTCAACCCCTTCAATACGCGTATCGGTCTGGCCCTTGGCGGCGGCGCTGCCAAGGGCCTGGCTCACATAGGCGCTTTAAAAGCCTTCGAAGAAGAACAGATTCCGATTCACTGTATTTCCGGAACCAGTGTGGGAGCGCTGGTTGCCAGTTATCACGCGTTCGGTCGCCCGGCAGAATCCATACTATCCATTTGTTCCACGCTGAATCTGTCCAGATTGATCGACTTCACCCTGGAGCGGGGCGGCCTGTTCAGCACCAATAACATCCGCGAGATGCTCCATCGAGACCTGGGTGATTGCCGAATTGAAGATGCCAATATCCCCCTGGCCATTTGCACAACAGATATCGAAACCGGCGAGCAACTGATTTTCAGAGAAGGAAACCTGGCGGATATTGTCTGTGCATCCATGGCCGTGCCCGGCCTGTTTGTGCCTGTGGAAGTAGATGGCCGGATTCTGGTAGACGGCGGGCTGGTTGAAAACCTTCCGATTTCCCCGCTGGCAGACATGGGGGCGGGCATTACCGTGGGCGTTGACCTCAGCCATGTCGGACGGTACCCGAAACCGGAAAATACAATTGACGTGGTCAGCAACGCCATCAACATCAGTATCGACTTCAATACCCGCAAACAGCTAAAAAAGGCAGACATAGCAGTGCCGTTGGATTTAAGCGATTACAGCCTTACCAATAACGCCGACCGGGTGGAAGAGCTTTATATGGAAGGCTACTACCCCATGAAAGAAAAGATCCGCCACTTGCTCTGGTACAAACGGATGAACGCCATTATCAGCCTTTCAAAAGCGGGGGCGACATTGCTGCCCTTCAAGATTCCCGAGATTTTCAAACGCCGTAACCATTCAAACTGAAAAACAAGACGGACTCAAAAACAGCCATCACCATGATCGATTTTCGCAGCGATACCGTTACCCGCCCTACCAAAAAGATGCGCGAAGCCATGGCCGGCGCCGAGGTGGGAGACGACGTTTACGGTGACGACCCGACCATTAACAGCCTGCAGGCCTACGCCGCCGAACGGCTGGGCTTCGAAGCCGCCCTGTTTACCGCCACCGGCACCCAGGCCAACCTCCTGGCCATCATGGCCCACTGCGGCCGCGGCGATGAATACCTCTGCGGCCAGGCGGCGCATAACTACCGCTTTGAAGGCGGGGGCGCCGCGGTACTCGGCAGCGTACAACCCCAACCCATCGAGAATGAGCCAGACGGCAGCATCAGCCTCGAAAAAGCCCGGGCGGCCATCAAACCCGACGATGCGCATTTTGCCGTCACCCGCCTGCTTTCGCTGGAAAACACCATTGGCGGCAAAGTGCTGTCACTTGAATACCAGCGTCAGGCCCGGGCCTTTTGTGACGCTAACAACCTGATGCTGCATCTCGATGGCGCGCGGGTATTCAACGCCGCCGTAGAATCCGACTGCGATGTAACCGAGATAACCCGATACTACGATTCTGTCAGCGTGTGTCTCTCGAAGGGCCTGGGCGCACCGGTCGGATCGCTACTATTGGGCTCCGAAGCCTTTATCGAGCGGGCAAAACGCCTGCGCAAAATGCTCGGTGGCGGCATGCGCCAGGCCGGCATACTGGCTGCTGCCGGCCGAATCGCCCTGGAGCAGGGGCCGCTCCGGCTGCAGGAGGATCACGACAATGCCAGGTACCTGAGTGCCGGCCTGGCGGAAATTCCGCAACTGGAAATCAATCCCGACAGCCCCCGGACCAACATCGTCTTCGCCCACTGCCAGCTTGGCAAAGCCGAGCAACTGCGCGACTACCTGGCTGACCGGGGCATACTGATCAAAGCAGGGGATCCGATTCGCTTCGTAACGCATCTGGACGTGAACCAGCAGGATGTGGACGCGTTATTGGGCGCTATGCGGCAGTTCTATCAACCATGATGCTCAAAAACCGAGCCGCCGAAGCTGTCCCAACTTTTCCAAAAAACGACTAAAAGCTTGATGGCGGTGAACCAAAAAGCCATTAGCACCCTATACTCCTAAGCTGCTCATTTTTAAAAGCGACCGGAGTGTCTGCATGATTACTGTTCATCACCTCAACAATTCCCGCTCACAACGCATTCTCTGGATGCTGGAAGAACTGGGAGTACCCTACGAGATCCAGCGTTATGAGCGTGATCCCGAAACCATGCTGGCCCCGGCAAGCCTCAGGAAAATACACCCACTGGGCAAGTCACCGGTGATCACAGACGGCGACCTGGTAGTGGCAGAGTCTGGTGCCATTATCGAATACCTTGCCCACAGCTACGGCAACGACACCATGCTGCCTGAGGGGCGCGGCCAGGCCTGGCTTGATTACACTTACTGGCTGCACTACGCCGAAGGCTCTTTGATGCCCCCGCTGGTTATGCGCCTGGTGTTCGAGAAGATAAAAACCAGCCCGATGCCGTTTTTTGTCAAACCCGTGGCAAAAGGCATTTCAGACAAAACCAATGAAACCTTCATCGGCCCGATGATCCAAACACACCTGGACTTTGTTGAATCCCACCTGGCGAAAAACACCTGGTTTCTCGGGGATAACCTCAGCGGGGCCGATATCCAGATGAGCTTCCCGCTCGAAGCGGGTGTTGCACGCGGTATCGCTGGCGAGAGCCGGCCCAACATCACCGCCTGGGTGAAACGAGTGCACGCTCGGCCTGCGTACCAGAAGGCGCTCGAAAAAGGCGGGAAATACGATTTTGCTTAACTCGATGCCAGAAGTGCCTTTCAGCGACGAGGCCTGACAAGAAACCAGCTCAGTACAACCAGTGCGCCGAACACCGTGTAAACAAGAATAAACACCCAGTCCGGCGCACTGTAGTACAGGAACGATTGCAGCCAGTACTCAATAAACGAGCCATCATAACCGGCCTCGCCTGCCCGCTCCCGCAGTGCCATTTCCCAGGACGTCAAAGGGCAAAGCACACCAAGCCACGACTGCAGAACAACAACCGCAATCACAACAAGATGGCTCAGCCGGAACCAGTAATTACGGACCCACCGCCAGTTCCGCACATAGCCAATAAGCGTGGCCAGCAGCCCCAGAACAACAAAGGCCACAAGCAGGGTGTGCAGAACCAGCAGCAAATCGGCCAGAATCAAAAACCAGTAATCACTCATCGTTGATACAAAGCCCTCCCGTTTTTTTGATACGGTCTACACAATACTCGGCATACGACCGGAGGTGGGTTTTGGATAATTCTGAACGCTGGTCCCAGAAAGTGACCCAATCCAGCGATTCCCTGGACCTTGAGCAAGGCGTATTTGCCCTTGAAGATCCCCGGGAAATCGCCCGTTCCCTGAAGAAATCCGCGGAGGACAGCGAGCGGCGCAAATCAGACCCTTACCGCTCGGCCATGTCGATGCTGACGTTCTACATCAACCGCGCGGGCAAACAGCTTTCCCAGGAACAAAAAGACCGCCTCGAGGCGGCCAAGGATGAATTGCGGGATCTCTTTGGCCGGCCCCGCAAGAAACAGTAGGTTTAGTGGAAAACCCGTGCTAGTTCAATCACCGTTAACCACAGGTTCCCCAGGCCATGTGGGAGATTCGATTTGTGACCCATCTGGATGTGCAGCGCCAGGACGTGGAGGCGCTACTGGAGGGAATCCGGCAGTTCTATCAGCGCTGACAGCACGGCAAAGCCAGTCAATAACCCTTATCGAAATTACCGTTTTGATCTGAGGCACATGCCCTTTTACCCTGATGCACCTTTTTGATGCACGGAAAGAGTATGAGCCTGAAAAACGACAAACTGCGCTGGCAGTTGGTCAGCGGCGTGCTGCAGGCACTTCACCTTGAGCGCCTGACGGAAAAATACCCGCATAGCGTGGTCATGGCCGTGTTTAATCTGGTGAACAGCGGGATTGCCATCGCGCTGGTAGCCGTCGTGGCCCTGGTTACTCAGGAGGCATTCATCTTCCCGTCGCTGGGCGCGACTGCGTTCATCCTGTTTCATGTGCCCTTGAGCCAACCGGCCTCGCCCCGCAATGCCCTGTGTGGCCACTTCATTGGCGCCACCATGGGGCTGGTGGGCCTCTACCTGTTTGGGCTCCAGGACGCGCCCTCGGCACTGATGAATGGCGTGGATCTCGCCCGCGTCGGCGCTGTTGCCGTGGCCATGGGCCTGACCGGCAGCCTGATGGTGGCGCTGAACGTCGCCCACCCGCCAGCGGGCGCCACGGCGCTCATCGTAGCGCTGGGCCTCATGCCCAATCCGGCACAGTTGCCAGTCCTGATGGCCGGGGTCCTGATGCTGCTGATCCACGCGTTCGTAATGAACCGGTTGGCAGGCATTGCCTATCCATTCTGGCGTGCCGAGCGTTCCTGAAACCCACGGCCAAGCCAGTCGCCCGTTTTATTCTTCCAACTTCAGGATCCACGTCACAAGCTCTTCGGCCTCTTCACGGCTAACGTCCATGCGAACAGCCATGTCCGGCATTTCTGTCTTGCCCCAGTGGCCTTCTCCGCCCTTGAGCACCACCTGAATCAGCCGATCCGATTCGTCCATGGAATATGCCTGGCTGATGGTCTTGAAGGAGGGAGCTACTGCCATAGCGTCACTCTCGGTAACCTTATGGCAAGCCGTGCACATCTTTTCCTGTGCGAGGTCTTCAGTGGTCCTGATATGAGAGTCGGCAGAAGTTGGCCCAACTCCCAGAGAAACGACGCTCGCCAGCATGATGGGTATGATTTTGAATTTCATTGCCAACCCTTCCTGATCATCCTGATTGATTCAGCCGAAAAGACTGCAACTGACCTTTGCCAATTCCACGGCCTCAGTCTGAAACATAGTCCAGGATGAATGCGCCCACAAACCCTTTACTCCTGTTCCAGTGCGCTACTACTGAGACGCCCCACCTCCAGCCACTCCCGAAACCGCGCTTCCCGCAGCTCCACGGTCTGGGAATACCAGCGATGGTCACGAACCACGGCATTGTCCATATGGCCGGGGGCGGTGGGCATGTAGGGGCGCATGGGCACGCCCACATCGGTATGCAGCCCCACCCTTTTTTGCGCGGACTTTCGGGCCGGGCCGCAGCTGATCAGGCTGGCCTCATAGGAACCGCCCCAGGTTGCCACGGTCAGCGCCTCGGGCTGCGGGTCTTCGCCCTGCCCCAGCGCCCACCACAATGGCCAACACCGTCACGGTGCCGATCTGGTACACGATCTGCCCTACAATTTTCCTGTCCATGGAATAAGTAAAGTTCGGATTCACCCCGGCCTCAACGTGCCAGTATTTTTTGCAGCTGCCTCAGGGTGCGAGTGTTGAGCAGATCTTTCTTCTCCATCCAGCCGCGACGGGCCTGCGCCACCCCCAGGTGCATGAACCCCAGGTGGTCGGTGGCATGGGCGTCCGTCGACACCGCCCCAAGCACGCCGGCTTCACGCAACATGCCGGCGTAGCGGCCGGCCAGGTCCAGCCGGCTGGGCTGGGCATTGAGTTCCAGGCAACAACCCCGTTCGGCCGCCGCCTCGATGATGGCTTCCAGGTCGATCTGGTAGGCCTCACGTTCGTTGATCAGCCGCCCGGTGGGATGACCCAGGATATTGAAGTTGGGGTTGTCCATGGCCCGCAGCACCCGTTCGGTCTGCTTTTTCTTCGACAGCTCGAACTTGGAGTGTATGGAGCAGACGGTGATATCCAGCTCCTTCAGGACGTCATCGGGTAGATCCAGCTTGCCGTCCTCAAGGATGTCCACCTCAATGCCCTTGAGCACCCGGATGCCCTCCAGCTCGTCGTTCAGCTGGTCGATGGCCGCCATCTGCTGGCGCAACCGCTTGGCGTCCAATCCGTTGGCCATGGTCAGGCGTTTGGAGTGGTCGGTAATGGCGATGTAGTCATGGCCCAGGCGCTTGGCCTCCTCGGCCATTTCCTTGAGGCTGTTGCGGCCGTCGGTGGCGCGAGTGTGGGTGTGCAGATCGCCCCGGATGTCTTTCTCCTCCACCAGCTCCGGCAGGCGGACTTCGCGTGCGGCCTCGATCTCGCCCTTGTTCTCCCGCAGCTCCGGCGGAATCCAGGGCAAATCCACCTGTTCCAGCACCTCGGCCTCGGTCTTGCCGGCAATGCGCTTGCGGCCACGGTAAACGCCGTACTCGTTCACCTTGAGATCTTTCTTTACAGCGATCTTGCGGATGGCCACGTTGTGCGCCTTGGAGCCGGTGAAGTAATAAAGCGCGGCGCCAAAGCTGGCCGCCTTCACCACCCGCAGGTCCACCTGCAAGCCGGATTTCAGGTACACCGTGGCGCGGGTCTTGCCCTGTGAGGCCACCTGCGCCACCTCCGGATGGCTGGTGAAGCGTTCCATCACCGGCTGGCTGTCGGCGCTGGCCACCAGGATATCCAGATCGCCCACGGTTTCCTTGCGCCGGCGATAGCTGCCGGCCACTTCGAGCTGTTCGACTTCCTCAAGCTCATCCAGGTAAGTCACCAAAGGCGCGGCCACCTGCTCAGCTTCACCCAGGCGGGTGCGGTGCTCCCGGTCGCCGAGCTTCTTCACTTCCTCCAGGATCTTTTTCTCGGTCTTGACGCCAAAGCCGGAGAGCTTCTGGATCCTGCCGGCTTCCGCCGCCTCTTTCAGTGCCTTCAGGGAACTGATCCCCAACTCCTCGTGGATGGCCTTGGTGCGCTTGGGGCCCAACTGGTCAAGCCGCATCAGTTCACTGAGTTCTTCGGGGACTTCCTTCTGCAATTCCTGAAGCTGAGGCAGGTTGCCGGTTTTTACCAACTCCGTGATCTTGCCAGCCAGGTCGTCGCCGATGCCTTTAATGGCGCTTAGATCTTCACCATCGGCCACCATCTCCTCTATGGGTCGGGATGAACCCTCGACGATGTTGGCGGCGTTGCGATAGGCGCGCACCCTGAACGGATTGGCGTCCTGGATTTCCAGTAAATCCGCCAACTCGTGGAACTGGCGGGCAATCTCCGCGTTGTGCATCGGCCAGACTCCCTCTACCGGTTGGTTGAGGCTTGGATTTCCTGTCAGTCTAGCAGCGGATACCGCACCGACCACTCAGCCGTGAGCAGCCCTTAAGAAAAGGATCTGGCCTGGCTGCGCCTGGTGTGTTCGGTGATCAATCTGGCGTAGATATCACCGGATGCGATACCGGCGGAACCATCGGCAAGCCATCGCCGGACCTGATCAGCGCTTTGCCAGTTGGACCAGAGAAAGCGCCGCTCCTCCCCCGCGATGGCATTGAATTCGTAGTCTCCCAGTCGTTTCAGCTCATCAAGACACAGAGCTGCCTGGTCCAGTGTGCCGGAAACAAATTCAAACGACAGCGCCGGAATCGGCTCGGTCAGTCCCGCCAGGACCTCAACCTCGAACCCTTCCACGTCGATTTTGCAGAAATCGGGAACGCCGTACCGGCCTATCATTTCATCAAGCGTGGTTACGGGCACTGTGATGGCTTGCTCCCACCGTACGTCGCGAAAACCCGAAGCGTGTGTCTGCAGGGTCTGACGCCAGCCGGAGGCCAGCGAGGATACCGTCGGCGTGCGATAACTCAAAGCCAGCTCTGCCTTACCGGGCCGGCTGCCTACGGCCTCAGGCAGGAACACAACGTGCTCTTTCGGCCTAACCAGTCGGCCAAGCCATCGCATCATGTCTGGATTGGGCTCGACGGCAACCACGGTTGCTCCCAGGGCTGCAAATGCGACCGTGCGATCACCAACGTGAGCCCCCAGATCGAACACCAGGTCACCGCTGCTCACAAACTGGCGATAAAGAGCCCGGAGTGACTTTTGTCGACCGGGTCTGCGGTAGATAATCAGGGATCTCGCCAGCCCAGGGACTCGCTTCAATCGCTCCAGGGTGTTTTGAGTCATCACTGCTCCAGCCACTCCCGAAACCATTGTTCCCGAAGATCCACCGTCTGGGAGTACCGGTGGGCCGATCAACATCCCGGCTGATGAAGTCAGCCGCGCCATCTGGACACGGATCCATGCCACTCGTTCACGGACATAGGGCGATGGAGAGGCAACACTCAACACCTTCGGGTTGGGGAGAACGGCTGCCAGCAACGCTGCCTGATATTCGGAAAGGTGCCGTGCCGGCTTGCCGAAATAGGCCTGGCTCGCTGCCTCCACGCCATAGATACCAGGCCCGAATTCGGCGATATTGAGATACACCTCAAGCACCCGTTCTTTCGGCCACAGACCATCCAGCCCCAGGGCCAATACCGCCTCGAGGGCTTTACGGACAAAGCTGCGTCCGTTCCAGAGAAAGAGGTTTTTGGCAGTTTGCTGAGTAATGGTACTGGCCCCGCGAAGCCCCTCGCCGGCCCGGTACTCTGACAGCGCCTGACGGATTGCATCAAAATCCACACCAGCGTGATAGGGAAAGCGCTGATCTTCGCTGGCGACCACAGCCAGGGGCATCCAGGGCGAAATGTCGGTCATCGGCACCCAGTCGTGGGCCAGCGGTTGCCCGGTGTTATCCAGCCTGTAACCAAGCATAAACGCGGAAGTCGGCGGATTCACAAACCGGAACAACAGCATCACCAACAGAATCAGCGCTATTATGCCAGCAACGCCCCACCCGAACAGGCGCAGAAATTTTCTCAAACCAGACGCCTTTGCCATTATGTTGTGCGGTGGGACGGCAATCGTTTCACTCAATATGCCCGTATTGAAGAGTACAACCCGCTGTAGCCAGCACCAGAGTGCTATAGGCTTCAGCAGCGGAAATAAGCACAAGGCGTGTTGCCGGTAACTGAATGCAGAACTTCGGAAAAGAAAAGCGGATCAGATTATCAGCGGGCCTTCAGCTTAACCTGTTTTGAACCTGAATAGGCCAATTGCCCGCTTTTACCCTTGCCCACAAACTCAACAGCCCCGCCGGCCTTTAAAAAGGCTGCCGTTTGCTCTTCAATCATGGCCGTGGTTAATGTGGCTTTCTCGACTTTCTTGCTCATTGTATTCTCCAGGTTAGCGGTTGGCTTATTCACCAACTTCCGCCCCCCATAGTATCTGAAACAGAAAATAATTGTTCAGAACAAAATTTATACAAATTCATTGACCCCAGGAAGATAACCCGATGGCCACCAACCTGCCCTTTTCTCAGGCTTGTGAGAACAACAAATCACCAATCCTGGAGCGGCTCCTTGAGGCCTTTAACGCACCGGGAAAAGTTCTGGAGATAGGCACAGGAACCGGACAGCACGCCGTGCATTTCGCAAAGGCGATGCCCCACCTGCAGTGGCAACCGACCGAACATCCAGATGCCGTGGACCTGTCTCGACCCCGGCTGGAGCAGGCCGCACTGCCCAACATCCTGCCAGTTATTGAACTGGACGTAAGCACTACCCACTGGCCCGTAGAATCCTTCACCTGGGCATTTTCAGCGAACACCGCCCACATCATGTCGTGGGACGAAGTCGAGCAAATGTTTCGCAATATCGGTAAGCGTCTGCCAGAAGGCGGAGCATTTTGCCTGTACGGCCCTTTCAACAATCAGGGCCGGTTTACCAGTGAAAGCAACCGACAGTTTGATCAATATCTGAGGGCCCGTGCGTCCCACATGGGCATCCGGGATCTGGAAGACCTTTCTGCTCTGGCCAAAGCAGTAGGCCTTACCCTGGCGGAGAACTACGCCATGCCCGCAAACAACCGCCTACTGGTTTTCAGCCAAGACCCTTCGGCTGCAGCCACTGACTGATCTTCGCCTGAGTAACTGGATGCATAAATAATCGGGGTAAACAATGAAGAGGGAAACACTCATGGCACAGCAACCCCCAGTCATCTTAATCACCGGCGGCGCCCAGGGCATTGGCAAAGGCATTGCCAGCCACTTCCTGAACAAGGGCTGGCGAGTGATGGTCTTCGATCAGGATGCAGAAGCGATAAAAGCCTGCCGCCAGGATCTCGGCGATCCAGACAACCTCCGCTTAATTACCATGGATGTCTCCCTGGAGCCGGAAGTAATCGCCGCCGTGGCGGAAACCATGGATTGGGCTGGACAGCTGGACGCAGTGGTCAATAATGCCGGGATCGCGGACCCGGAAACCGGGCCCATAGAAACACTAGAGCTTGCCGAATGGCAGCGGCGAATTGATGTAAACCTCACCGGCGCTTTTCTGGTGGCCAAACACACGGTACCGCACCTTCGACAAAGCCGGGGCAGCATCATCAACATGGCCTCTACCCGCGCCCTGCAATCCGAGCCCGACTGTGAGGCTTACGCCGCCAGCAAAGGCGGCCTGCTTGCCCTCACCCACTCCCTGGCCATCAGCCTGGGTCCGGATGTGCGGGCCAACAGCATCAGCCCGGGCTGGATCGACGTTCGTGCCTGGCAGGCCCATGCACCCGCCGACCCGGAGCCCTTGTCGGCCGCGGATCACAACCAGCACCCCAGTGGCCGCGTGGGCACGCCTGAAGACGTAGCCGCCATGGTTGCCTACCTGGTCTCGCCGGAAGCCCGCTTTGTGACTGGCCAGAACTTCGTGATCGACGGCGGCATGACCCGAAAGATGATTTATGAGGACTAGTGTCCCGTCAGCTCTCCTCGCCAGCCTCCTGAACTTTCTGCTCGGCGCCCTGCCAGGCCTCGGAAAGTTCGTCAAAGGCGTCGTTGAAGCCCTCCTTCATGGACCCCCAGGTAAAATCGGCGCTGTCCTGCATACGCTCGTACCACTCGGTTACACGCGCCCGTTCCCGGCGTAGCGATGCCAACGCAGTCTGCGCCTGAGCCCGGGTCAGCTTGTCGGCCTTATCCCAGTCCTCCTCCAGACGATCCTCCAGTGCCGCTATACGCCCGTCAATGGAGCTGAGAACGTCTTCGATGTCTGTCATCAATCGTTCCCGCCGCTCGGTGGTGAAATCCTCCAACTCCTGAGTGAGGGTTTCCATATCCTGGCGCAATGTTTCAACAGACGCATCGCCGTCGTCCTCGGCGGCGTGCGCCTGTGCCAGCGGCATCATCATGGCCAGCAGCAGGACGCTGGCTTGTAATCGAAGTGCGAATCGCACGGTATGGTACCTCCTCTGAATATGAGCCTATACAGCCAAACTTATTGGAAGAGACCATACCCGAGGCCTCACCGCATGGAAACCTCTGACAGCACCGAAGGGTACTGTCAGCCTGACTCGTAAGATAATTTACGAGCACCGGGGATAACACGCTCCACTCATTACCGCGTCGGCGGCGCCATGAACTCCGGCCCGACCGGGTCGGTAATGCACTTCTCCAGAATTCCGTCGATGGCGGCCATCGCTTCCTGATCCAGCGACCAGCCTTCAATCTCATCCACCGGGTCCAGTTGCTCCGGCTTTCTTGCACCCCAAAGCGCGGTTGTAACGCCGGGTTGATCCACCAGCCAGCGAAGCGCAAGGGCCAATACGTTTTTCTGGTACCGCTCCCGGGCGAACTGGTCCAGTTCAGCCACGGCATTCAGATACTGGCGATAACGATCACCCTGAAACTTCGGGTCACTCTTTCGCAGATCGTCACCGGTGAACTGTGTATCTTCCCGCATCTTGCCTGTCAGCAGCCCGCGGCACAGCCCACCGTAGGTAATGGTGGCAATGCCGTTGTCCCGGCAATACGGCAGGATATCCTGCTCAATTCCCCGCTCGAACAGGTTATAGGGAGGCTGCAGGCTGTGCAGGGGCACACTCTTGCGCAGCTCATCCATCTGGGATGGCGTGAAGTTGCTGACGCCAATGGCGCGGATTTTCCCGGCCTGGTAGAGCTTTTCCAGCGCCCGGGCGGTCTCCTCCATGGGCGTTTTCGGATCCGGCCAGTGAATTTGGTAAATGTCGATCCTGTCTGTCTGGAGGCGTTTCAGCGAGTCCTCCACTTCCCGTTCGATGCGCGAAGCAGTGGCATCCCGCCAGACCTTGTCCTGATCATCATTCCAGTTCAGGGCCGCTTTGGTCGCCAGAGCGACTTGGTCACGGCGGCCGTTGGCCAGCGCCTTGCCGACAATCTCTTCCGAGCGACCGAAGCCATAAACAGGGGCGGTATCAACCAGACCAATGCCTTTATCGACGGCCCGGTGAATGGTGTCGATGGACTGGGCTTCATCGGTTCCGCCCCACATCCAGCCACCAATGGCCCAGGTGCCGAGCCCGACCGGAGTTACTTCAATGTCTGTGTTTCCGAATTTGCGCTTTTCCATGCTTCCTCCCATTGCCTTTAAGAACCGTTGAAAAGATGCGGCCCTGTGAAATCGTCATATCCAAGACATGCTTGGGAAAGCATCAGAATTCAACCCCGACAGCAAACAATAGTGGCCCAGGTTAGCCCGGGCTTGTCTGTACAGCTCACTGCGTTAGTCTGGGGGAAAATGAACCAGCAGGGGACTCTTGAGCATGTCACAGACATCGGAAACCCTCACCGGGACAAACCCGAACATTCCCTCCGTCGATCCCGAGCGAGCTTCACTGATCGAAGACGCAGGATTGTCCATCAAACAGCTGGAACCCATGGGTCTGGAGATCTACGGAGCGGACGTTCGGTCCCCGCTGCCCCAGCCCGTCATCGAAGCGCTGGAAGTGGAGATGGCCAATCGGGGGTTTATCGTATTCAAGCATCAGACCGGGTTGTCCCCGGATGAACTTATCAACGCGAGCAAATGGTGGGGTGCCCATGAGATTCACTCCACTCACGGGGTTCACCCGGCAACGCCCAACAGAAACCGGCACATTTTCCGCTGCTCAAACGACAGCCGTCACGGCATCCTGGGAGTCGGTCCGCAATGGCATAACGACGGCAGCTTTGAGGCCGCCACCTTCTCCCATTCCGCCTACTACATGGCCCGCGCACCGGAGCAAGGCGGTGGCACCCACTTCGCGCATCAGGGCGCCGCTTTCGATGCCTTGCCAACGGAAAAACAGGCTTTCTGGCAACGCCTGGTTTCGGTGAATTCAGCCTCCGGCGTAACCCATCCTCTGGTGCACACCCATCCTGTTTCGGGGCGAAAAAGTGTCTGGCTGCATCTGGGCATGACCGGCGCGATGCTCGAACGATTGCCAGAGGACGGGCGCTCGATTGAGGCGCTGAAGGAAGAAACCGCCAGCTTCGACGACTTCCGCCTGCTCAATGACGACGAGATGAAAGCCCTCTTCAACGACTATAACGACCTTCTGAATCAATCGTTTGAGCAGGGCTACGGCATTCGTTACCAGTACGATACGGGCGATCTTTTGTTCATCGACAACTGGGCGGTTGCCCACAGGGCCGCTCCCGAGGCTCATATGTCTGCCGAGAAACAGGGACTTCGGATCATGGACCGAGTCACCATCAAGGCCAAACAGCCACTGGCGCCGCACTTCGGGCTGCCTCAGTACATCAACCTGTCTGGACCGCACCCGTTCAATAAAGACGGCATCTGGCTCGCGGGCGGAGTCGGTTTTCGCTGGAAAGATGATATTCGCCTGCAGAACTGAGAGGCGACCGTTTACAGTGAATTCGCCTTACGGTAGTTACCCTGATAATCAAAAATCCGCTCCTGCACCTGCCAATAGTGCTTTTGCTTTCGGGCGATGACAAAATCCGGGGCCGACAACAGCGCCTGCATCTCAAGAACCTCATCCCCCGTGCCAAAGGTTTTCGGGGCCTGGCTGTTGGCGAAACGGCGCCCGAACAGCTTGTTGAACACGTTGCGCTGAGCGGGCTTGCTGAAATCAAATGACTCGCTCAGTTCCTCCCCATCTTCGCCGTGATAGGTAATCTTAAGCTTGCCGCCATTCATCTGTAGCGAGATTCCCGCGCAGCGGATCACCATCGCATCCTTGAGTTTCAGAGCATCTTTTAGCTGATCGTCCGGATCGATGATCGCGCCTTCACACTGGTGACACTTGCGGGCGGCGATGTCGTTCTCGACACCACAGTGAGGGCATTCCTTGAATCTGAACCGGTAATCGCACTGCTCCGGGCGACCGTTCTGCAACGCCGGCTCCTCCCCTTCTGCGGCACCGATCAGGCCCTGACAACGGCGCCCGTAGTGCTCGACCACACGGCCGTCGCTGTCGGTCTTGCCCCAGAAAATATTGGCAAACCCGCAGCCCGGGCAGAACACCTGCACCGGCTCACTGTCCGGGTTAGGTTTCGGCTCGCCCACCTCCGGGTGATGCAGGTTCACGCTGTTGCCTGCGTAATCGATCACCAGGCAATCGCGCTTGCCGTCGTCCAGCCGAAGCCCCCGACCAACGATCTGCTGATACAGGCTGACCGACTGGGTGGGCCGAAGAATGGCGATAAAGTCCACATGGGGCGCATCAAAACCCGTGGTAAGCACAGACACATTCACCAGGTACTTCAACTGCCGCTGTTTGAAGCGCTGAATCAGCTGCGCGCGCTCTTTCATCTCAGTCGCGCCGGTCACCAGGGCGGTTTCGTGTTCCGGCAGATAGCCGGTGATCTCCCGGGCATGGTCCACCGTGGCCGCAAAAATCATTACGCCTTTACGCTCGGCCGCCAGCTCCATCACCTGCTCGATGATCGCCCGGGTCACTCGCTGATGTTTGCTCAAAAGCTCGTTAACGTCTTTTTCGGCGTATTCGCCAAAACGATCCTTAGTCAGCGCGGAGAAATCGTATTGCGCCACCGCCGCGTTCACCAACTCGGGTTTGGTGAGGTAGCCCCGGTTGATCATGAAACTCAGCGGCAGCTCGAAAATACAGTGTTGGAAAGGCTTGGTTTCTTCACCACGAACAAACCCCCGGTAGTGATAGCGATAGATCCAGCCCATGGCCAAGCGATAGGGAGTAGCGGTGAGCCCAAGCACTTTCAGGGAATCGTTCTGTTGGCGCAGCAGCTCGATGATCCGTTGATACTGACTGGTGTCCTCGCCGCTGACCCGATGGCACTCATCGATGATGACCAGCGAGTATTCATCCCGGAACTGATCCAGGTTCGCCGAGACCGACTGCACACTGGCGAAGGTCACCTGATGCAGGCTCTCCTTGCGTTTCAACCCGGCGGAGAAAATGCCGCCTGTTAAGCCATAGCTCTGGTATTTGGCGTGGTTCTGCTCCACCAGCTCCTTCACATGGGTCAGCACCAGAATCCTGCGCCGGGCCAAACGGGCCAGCTCGGCAATGACCAGGCTTTTACCGGCGCCAGTTGGCAACACGATGACGGCAGATTCGTCGGACTGGCGGAAGTGCCTGAGCGTGGCATCTACTGCTTCCTGCTGGTAAGGGCGGAGTGTGAAAGGAGTATTCATTTTTCAGTACTTAATCGTTTTCAGGATAATAAGGATACACCGCGTTGCGGCCCCCGCCGTCTGCCGGCACAATACCGCGCCGGGCACACCAAGTCAGCCCACCGCAACCGAGGAGACATGCATGATCTGGACTGTATACCTGTCTGGCGAGATTCATACCAACTGGCGTGAGCAAATCCAGGAAGGCGCGGAAGCCGCCGGCCTGCCCGTAGAGTTCATGGCACCGGTGACCGACCACGATGCCAGTGATGCCGCCGGCGATATGCTGGGCAAGCCAGATGTGCCCTTCTGGCGCGATCACCAGTCCTCAAAAGTGAACAGCATTCGCACCAAAACCATGCTGGAGCAGTGTGACCTTGCCGTGATTCGCTTCGGCGACAAATACAAACAATGGAACGCGGCCTTCGACGCCGGCTACTGTGCAGCCCTGGATACCCCTTACATCACGCTGCACAGCGAAGACATTGTGCACCCGCTCAAGGAAGTGGACGCGGCCGCCATGGCCTGGGCTCAAACGCCCGAGCAGGTAGTGGAAGTGCTCAAATACGTAACCACGGCCCGCTAAGCACCAATGAGCTACTTTCCCGAATCCGCACCCTGCCTTTGCGGCAGTGGTGCCCGCTACGCCGAGTGTTGTCTGCCCCTGCATCAGGGGCAGGCCGCCGCCACGCCGGAAGCGCTGATGCGCTCACGCTATGTCGCCTTTGTTCTGGAACTGGCTGACTACCTGAAAGCCACCTGGCACCCCAGCACACGGCCAGCCACCCTGAGCCTGGATAACTCGCCGGACTGGGCATCGCTGAACATTCTGGACAGCCACGAAGATGGCAACCAGGGCCTGGTGCACTTCCGGGCGATTTATCGCGTGGGGAATGGCTGGGGCTATCTGGAAGAGAAATCCGATTTCCTCAGGGAAGATGGGCGCTGGTATTACCTGCAGGGTGAAACCAGCGAAGGCCAGCTTAAACCCGGCCGGAATGACCGCTGCCCCTGCGGTAGCGGTAAGAAGTACAAGGCCTGCTGTCTTTAAACGGCAGGGCGCAAAACACGGAGAGGGCAGATACCAGTTTTCGGCACATGATCAGTCATCCTGCTGTTTCCTCTCCGCATTCAGCAACGCCCGCTTTCGGTCCAACCCCCAGCGATACCCACCAAGCCCTCCATCGCCCCGTAACACGCGATGGCAGGGAATCAGCACGCCAATACGGTTTCTGCCGCAGGCGGAGGCAACCGCGCGCGCCGCTTTGGGTTTGTCAATTCCAGCCGCCACCTCGCTGTAACTGAACACCTCGCCTTCACGGATGCTTAGCAGGAACCGCCACACTTTCACCTGAAACGCGGTACCGCGCAGGTCCAGCGGCACGTCTGGCCTCGGAGCGCCGTTCGTGAGATGCTGATCCAGCGCCAGCACCCAGGCGTCCAGTTCGGGCGCATTCCGGGCCGGGGACGGGATCAGTTCGGCGTGGGGGAATTCTGCTTGCAGGCAGTCGACTAGAGAGGCCTCGTCGTCACCAAACTGCACAAAACAGACGCCTTTGTCTGTTGCTGCCATGGCCATCAGGCCCAAGGAGGTGGAGCAAAACGCATAGACAATAACCTCACCTGCTCCCTCAACTCCTTGCAGTTCTTCTGATGGAATCGACATGACGTAACCCTCTTTAATATGCACAAGGCAAGTACAACGAACTTTGCCAGGCTTTTCCATCCGATTGTTGCTCTTAGCGGTAGAATTCCTCAGAGTTCTCCAGAAATTCGTCCATACTAGCGAAGCCCGTTGCCGATACCTGTAAACCAAAAACAGGCTTCTTTTCCGGTTTTACCGAACTCCAGATGGCGCGTTATAAAACCATGAACAGCACAACCCCAGAGCCCCCCATCACACCGGAACCTTCGAACAACGGCCTGACACGCCAGGAAGCCAGCGCACGCCTGGAGCAGTTCGGCTACAACCAGCTACCCACGCCGCCCATGCCGGGTGTGTTGGAGCTGTTTGCGCGGCAATTCCTCAGCCCTTTCATTTACATCCTTTTGATCGCGTCCGCCGTGTCCTTTGCGCTCGGCCAGAATCCGAGCGGGGTTTTTATCCTGATCGTCCTGCTGATCAACGCGGTGATCGGCACGGTCCAGGAGTTTTCGGCCCAGAAGGCGGCCGCCGCACTGAAGCAAATGATGAAAGGCACCGCCCACGTGCTTCGGGATGGCCAGATTGTCACCGTTGACGTCGAAGAGATCGTCCCGGGCGATGTTGTTCTCCTCTCTTCAGGCGACAAGGTGCCGGCTGATATCCAGTTGCTCAGCACCAGCAGCCTGGCGGTGGACGAATCCATGCTGACGGGGGAATCCCTGGCGGTTGCCAAGAGCACCGGCGCGGAAAGCGACGACAGCACGCCGCTCACAGACCGCGTGGACCAATGCTTTGCCGGCAGCATCATCACCCACGGGCGCGGGCGCGGCCGGGTAATCGCCACCGCCTCAGCTACCCAACTTGGCAAGATTGCCCAGGGCGTTACCGGCAAAACCTCTGCCGAACCGCCCCTGATGATCCGCATCCGAAAATTCACTTACCAGTTGGCCTTCGGCATTCTGTTGGCCATTGCCGCCCTGGCAGGCCTGATGGTCCTGGATGGCGGCTATTCCATCGAAGAGATGGTTCTGATGAGCATTGGCCTGGCGGTGTCGGTCATTCCTGAAGGTCTGCCTGCAGCACTGACCGTGGCCCTCGCCATCGGCATGAGCCGCATGGCAAAGCTCAACGTCATCATCCGCAAGCTGGTGGCGGTGGAAGCCCTGGGTTCCTGCACCCTCATCTGCTCCGACAAGACCGGCACCCTGACCGTCAACGAACTCACCATCCGCAAGGTAATGTTGCCTGATGGGCGCCAGTTCGATGTCACTGGCGAAGGCGTGGCTCCCGGTGGGGAGATCACAGGCCATGCCGGAGCCCAGGTGGATACGGGCCCGGAAACACTCCGGGAGCTCTGTGTCGCGGGCGTGCTCGCCAATGAAAGCCACCTGGACTACAGCGGCGGCGAATGGGTTTCCCAGGGCGATATCGTAGACATCGCCTTCCTGGTGATGGCCAAAAAACTGGACATGTCCATCACCGATCTGCGAACCCGGCAGGAGCAGATTGCCCTGATTCCCTATGAATCGGAAAAAGCCTACAGCGGCGTGGTCAACCGGGTTGGCGATCAAACCGTCATCTACGCCAAAGGCAGCCCGGAAAAGATGTTGGCCATGTGCAACCGGATGGCAACCAGCGAGGGCTCCACAGAAATCGACAAACCTGCCCTGGAAAACCAGTTCACAGACCTCGCATCCCGCGGCTACCGGATTATCGCTCTGGCGAAGAAAGCCTCGTCAGCCGGCGACCATGAGATGGCCGACATGGTCTTTCTGGGCATGGTTGCGATGATCGACCCGCTCCGCCATGAAGCCTTTGACGCCATCGAAAAATGCCGTACCGGCGGTATTGAGGTGGCCATGGTCACCGGCGACCATCCTGCAACCGCCAAATCCATCGCCCTGGAATTGGGTCTGTGCAGCGCAGACGCAACAGTGGTTACCGGCCCCATGCTGGATGAAGCCAGCACCCAGGGCCAGGCGGCCGTTGATCAACTCATTCGCCCGGCCCGGGTCTTCGCCCGCATCGAACCCGCCAGGAAGGCCCAGATTGTGGACAGTTTCATGCGGGACGGGCATTTCGTCGCCGTTACCGGCGATGGCGTCAACGATGCCCCCGCCATGCGCCAGGCCCATGCGGGCATCGCCATGGGCAAGCGCGGCACCGATGTGGCCAAGGAAACGGCGGACCTGATCGTCACCGACGATAATTTTTCCTCCATCGTCGCCGGCATCGAACAGGGGCGCGTGGTTTACAACAATATCCGCAAGGTCATCGGGCTGCTGGTGGCTACCGGTTTCTCGGCGATTCTACTGTTCTTCTTCTGTGTACTGACCGGCCTGCCCATGCCCATGATCGCGGTGCAGCTGCTCTGGCTGAACCTGGTGGCGAACGGCTTCCAGGACGTCGCCCTGGCCTTTGAACCGAAGGAAGGCGGGGAACTGTCCGTCAAGCCCCGCTCACCCCAGGAGCCGGTGTTCGATAAACACATCATTGAGCATGTGCTGGTGGTGGGATCCTGGATGGGGCTGGTCGCGTTCCTCAATTTCCAGTGGACGCTCGACCAGGGCCAGACTATTGAAGAAGCACGCAACCTGACGCTGATGCTGATGGTGCTCTTCGGTAATATCCACGCC
>JAVLAV010000038.1:9631-27799 GCA_031580735.1 Marinobacter sp. | reverse complement strand
GGGCCTCGCCATGGGCCCCGTTAAACAACCGGTTCAGATTCACATCCACAAACCGCTTGCCAGCCACCATCGCCGGCGGATTCCCCAGAATCAGCAAAAGCGGACAACCTAGCTGCCACTGGCCAGCCAACAACTCCGACACCAACCCGTTCAACACCTCAATCGGCGCCGTCTCATTGCCATGAATACCGGCAGACACGATCAACGCCTCCCGGTTTTGATTCTCCCGCCCGGCAGGCGGCGCGAACCACAGCACACCGGTGCCTTTCCGGGAAACGCGGGTGCCGTCCGGGAGCTCGGTTTTGGTTTCAGAGAGATCGGAAGAAGCGTTGGCAAGCGTGTGGGTAAGCCAGCCGCCATGGAAGTCAAAAAGGTGGTGATGCGCTTTCATAAAATCTCCGAAGTGTCAGAGACTACAGGTAGTTGCCCAATCAATTGTCAGGTCAGGCAATGTCGAATCCCCGAAAAGAGTTCGGGGCGGGTAGGAGGGAATCTTCTCCCGGGAATTTCGAAGGCCAAGGATGGCCTGAGAGAAGCGCACATGGATGTGCTCGTAGCGGTTCCCGGGAGAAAATTCCCTCCTGCTCGCCTACTCCAAAAGGTCGGGATGTGCTCGTAGCGGTTTCCGGAAAGCGGTTCCCTGCTGGCAGTTCTTGCACCAGTTTAGCGGGTTAAAAATTAGCCATTAATCGGCCGCTGATGCCTTAAAAGGTGATTTTCCAGCTTCCGAAACACGAAAACCAGAATAAACGTCAACGCCATGTAGCAAAGCGCCACAAAAATAAACGCCTCGAACGGCGCATAAAACCGCGAATAGATATTCCGCGCCGCCCCCGTCAGATCCACAATCGTCACCACACTGGCAATCGCACTGGCATGAAGCATGAAAATCACCTCATTCGAATACGCCTGAACCGCCCGCCGGGCCGCACTCGGCAACACAATCCGACGCATTCTCAGGAACCAGTTCATGCCATACGCCTTCGCCGCCTCAATCTCGCCATGGGGCGTAGACACAATCGCACCACGAATAATCTCCGTGGTATAGGCCGCCGTATTCAGCGTAAACGCCAGCAGCGCAGGGTAGAACGGCTCCCGGAAAACGGCCCACCAGAAAGTGTCCTGAATGCCCGGAATCTGCGCCACACCATAATAAATAATGTACAGCTGGATCAGCAGCGGCGTGCCCCGGAACAGATAGGTGAACAGCCAGATAGGCCCGGACACAAACGGATTCCTCACCGTACGCAGAATCGCCAGAGGCACCGCAACCACCAGGCCGATTACCAGCGACAGAAACACCAGGTGCACCGTCGTCACCAGACCATCCCAGTATTCCATGAGCGTCATGGCGGTAAAAATGTCGTTCTGGCTTAACCACTCAGTCATAAATTCAGGCATCGGTCAGTTCCCCTGCACCACGCCGGCATTCGCCCGCTTGTCGAGCCACTTGATAAACAGTTCCGAGACGGCCGTCAGCCCCAGGTAAACCGCTGCCACCGGGATAAAGAAATGGAACGGCATGCGCTCGGCTTTCGCCGCCTCTTCGGCCACCCGCACCATATCGGTCAGACCAATGATCGACACCAGAGCCGTGGTTTTCAGAAGAACCTGCCAGTTATTGCCGATGCCGGGCAGGGCATGGCGCAGCATTTGCGGAATCATCACCCGGCGGAAGGTGTGCCAGCGGGTAAAGCCATAAGCCCGGGCGGCTTCTATCTGCCCGGAGTCTACCGCCAGAAATGCGCCCCGGAAGGTTTCCGTCATATAGGCGCCAAAAATCAGCCCGATGGTCACCACGCCGGAGATGAACGGGTCGAACTGAAAGAAAAAGTCGATGTCGTAAGCTTCCCACAGGTAATCCGACAGCATGTTCACCGCTACCTGGCCGCCATAGTAGAACAGCAACATCATCACCAGATCCGGCACGCCGCGAATCAGTGTGGTGTAGGTGGTGGCAAAGCCAACCAGTAAACGGTTGCCCGAGAGTTTGGCGCTGGCGCCCAGCAGGCCCAGAGTAAGTGCCAGGGCAAGAGAGAAGAAGGCCAGCTCAATGGTAACCGCAGCCCCTTCGGCAAGGGCCGGGCCATAGCCTTTCAGATCAAACATGGGAATATCCGGAAAGCGGGGAGCAGCACAGGGCTGCTCCCGGGCTTGTGTTGAACCGCTGGATTAAATCTTGATGTCGTAGTTGAAGTACTTGTCCATGATGGCATCGTAAGTGCCGTCTTCTTTCAACGTCTTCAGCGCGGCGTTCACTTCGGTGGCCAGTTCGCGGTCACGCTTGCGCATGGCTACGCCCACGCCTTCGCCCAGCTTCACCGGCTCACCGACTTCCTTGAAACCATCGCGGTTCATGATGGTCTGCTCACCAACCGGGTAGTCTACAAAGACCACGTCAAGGCGCTGACCTTCCAGATCCAGAACCATGTCTTCAGCGGTGGTGTAACGCTTGATTTTGACCGTTCCGCCCATGTTCTCGGTGACATAGCTGTCCATGGTGGTGCCGCGCTGAACGCCTACGGTTTTGTCTTCCATGGCGTCCATGTCAGTGACGTCAGTGTTGAAAGACTCCCGCGCGAACCAGCCGCCCGGAGTGATGTAGTAGGGCTCGGAGAAGTTCACCCGCTCGGCGCGCTCGGGTGTGATCGACATGGAAGACATGATCAGGTCGAACTTGCGGGCCATCAGCCCCGGAATCATGCCGTCCCATGCCTGAATGACGAACTCGCAGTTGGCATTCATTTCTTCGCACATGGCGTCGGCCAGTTCCACTTCGAAGCCGGTCAGTTCGCCGTCGTCGTTGCGGTATTCGAACGGCTCGTAAGGGATATCAAAGGCAATCCGCAGGTCGCGGTCCTGAGCCTGGGCGCCGGTTGCCATCATGGCCAGGGCTGCGCTGGCTGCAATCATCAGTTTTTTCATGTGTCACTTCTCCAATCGTTTGCCTTGTGGGCTTTATTCTTAATGGAAGTTTTTATCTCCAACACCGGTTCAAGATAGCACCGGCATTCAGAACTTGGGAGCCAGAAACTGCTTCATTCGCTCGGATTCCGGGTGATCAAACACTTTCTCCGGCGAACCCTGCTCCTCTATCACGCCCTGATGCAAGAACAGGACCTGACTGGACACATCCCTTGCAAAGGCCATTTCGTGGGTCACCACGATCATGGTGCGGCCTTCCTCGGCCAGACTCTGCATCACTTTCAATACTTCACCCACCAGCTCCGGGTCCAGCGCCGAGGTGGGTTCATCAAACAGCATCACTTCCGGCTCCATGGCCAGCGCCCGGGCAATGGCTGCACGTTGCTGCTGGCCGCCGGACATCTGCGCCGGGTAATAGTCCTTGCGCTCGTAGATGCCCACCTTGTGCAGGTACGCCTCGGCGCGCTCGATGGCTTCTTTTTTGGGCACTTTCAGTACATGCACCGGCGCTTCGATGATGTTCTCCAGCACGGTCATGTGGGACCACAGATTGAAGCTCTGGAATACCATGGAAAGCCGCGCGCGAATCAGTTCCACCTGGCGGTTACTGGCGGGTATACGCTGGCCCTTGCGGTTCTGCGTGAACCGGATTGGGTCACCGTGCACGATAATGTCGCCGGAGGTGGGTGTTTCCAGCAGGTTGATGCAGCGCAGGAAGGTACTCTTGCCGGAGCCGGAGCTGCCAATCAGGGAAACCACATCGCCCTTGCGGGTCTCCAGGGAAATGCCCTTGAGGACTTCGTGCTTGTCGAAGGTTTTATGGATGTCCCTGCAGATCAGAGGCGCTGGGTCCGCCATGGGTTGGCTCCTGAGGCTGATTTTTCAAAGGCGCTTGTTTTACGGACTGTCGCCAAGGAAATCAATAGCAATTTGTGATCCGTCGGAAGAATTCGAAACAAACGTTTGAACGCCATTCTCGCTTAATTGTTGATCAATGCAAGTGTAACGCCACGTTAATCAGACGCTTCCTGAGTTAACAGGTCTTCCAATTCCTCCGGGGCGGGTACGCGCAGCAGCTGCTCCCCCTGTTTCTCCATTTCCAGAAGTGTCTGTCTGACAAAGCGTACATGGTCAGTCGCCACCTTGCGGGCCTGTTCCGGTCTGGAGGCCATAATCGCGTCGTACAGCTGTTTGTGGTGTCTTGTGATTTTGCGCCGCATTTCCTCCCGGGGATTCAGGTTTGATACCGAGGCCTGGACTGTCAGCAGCATCATGTTTTTCAGGCCGCTGAGCACATGCACCAGCACCGGGTTGTGGGAGGCTTCAACAATGGCCTGGTGGAAGCCATGATCAGGGCGGGCATTGCGCAGTGGGTCTGTGCTCTCCAGCGCCTGGAAAGCCTGGGTAAGGCGGTGGCGGTCCAGATTGGTTGCTCGCTGCGCCGCCAGAAAAGCCGCCTGGCCCTCCAGTTGCTCCCGCACTTCCAGCAAGTCAAACAGGGTGCGGGAGTGGCCCTGATATAGGTACATCAGCGGGCTGCTGGAATGTCGGTTGTCGGCATCCGGAACAATGCTGGCAACAAAGGAACCCTTGCCGTGCCGGGTTTCTATCACGCCCCGCGCCTGCAACTCGTGGAGCGCCTCGCGAACGGCGGATCGCGATACCTGCAGTCGGGTGGAAAGCTGGCGCTCTGAAGGCATTTTCTGGCCAGGGGCCAGTCCGCCTTCCAGAATCAGGTGCTCAAGCCGGTAGGAGATGTCTCTGGATATGCTCATTGTCTGCTGGTCTGACCAGTTGTGATGTCTTCGACCAGTCTAGGCGATGGATCAGGGCGACAGCAAACTCCCCGGAACGCAGTAGTTTAGCACCGTCCATCGAGGAGTCCGAAAAATAAACTGGTCAGACCAGTGCGAAAAGCTATGGACGATCGGGAAGAATACACAGACCATCGAGAAACATATCGCGGTAACCAACCCGAACAATTAAAGAGGTGCCGACCATGTTAACCATCAAACGACTGTCCCTGGAGGATGCGCGGGCGCTGATTGCCGGTGCCTCGGAAAAGGCCCGGGAGATCGGCGTTCCCATGTGCATTGCGGTAACGGACGAATCCGGTAATTTGATCGCTTTTGAGCGCATGGACGGTGGCAAAACCACCAGTGTGATCATCGCGCAGGACAAGGCCTTTACCGCAGGCGCCGCCAAAAAAGCCACCCATGAGTACAACGCAGCCAATGTGCCCGGCAACCTGGCCTTCGGTATAAACACCGAAGTGGGCGGGCGCCTCAGTTCGGTGGGCGGCGGCCTCCCGGTTATCGTCGACGGCGAAGTCGTGGGCGGTATCGGCTTGAGTTCCGGCACGCCACAGCAGGATATGGATTGCGCCCGGGCCGGAATCGACTACTTTCTAGACAAACGCCAATAAATGCCCGAGAGAGCCATGACCAACGAATCCAGAACTGGCAAACAGCAGCTGGCTGACGAATTCCGGTCGTTCATCGACCCGCAGTTCGTCATCGCCGACGATGAAACCCTCAGGCCCTACGAGTGCGACGGCCTGGCCATGTACCGGGAGATGCCGATGCTGGTGGTGCTGCCGGAAACCGTGCAGCAGGTGCAGAGGGTAATGCGCATCTGCCACGAAAAGGGCGTGCCGGTGGTGGCCCGGGGGGCGGGCACGGGTTTGTGCGCTGGCGCCATGCCCCATAAAGAGGGCGTGGTACTGTCGCTGGCCAAGTTTAACCGGATTCTGGAGATCGACCGGGTTGCCCGCACGGCACGCCTGCAGCCGGGTGTCCGTAATCTGGCGATCAGCGAAGAGGCGGCGCAATACGGCCTCTATTATGGGCCGGATCCTTCCTCCCAGATTGCCTGCACCATTGGCGGCAACGTGGCGGAAAACTCCGGTGGCGTGCATTGCCTGAAATACGGCCTGACGGTGCACAACCTGCTGAGCGTCGAAGTGATTACCGTTGAGGGCGACCGGATCACCGTCGGCAGTCAGGGGCTGGATGCCTGCGGCATGGATTTGCTGGCGCTGCTGACCGGCTCCGAAGGGTTGCTGGGAGTGGTCACGGAAGTGACCGTGAAACTGTTGCCCACCCCCGAAGTGGCGCGGGTGATTATGGCCGGCTTTGACAGCATCGAAAAAGCTGGCGACGCGGTGGGCGCGGTGATATCTCACGGCATCATCCCGGGCGGGCTGGAAATGATGGACAGCCACGCCATTATTGCGGCCGACGATTTCTGCCAGGCCGGCTACCCACGCGAGGCCAAGGCCCTGCTGCTGTGCGAAGTGGATGGCACCGAAGAAGAGGTGGATGAACACATCGCCGAGGCCGAGGGGGTGTTCCGTAAACTCGGCGCCACCTCCATTCGCACCTCCACCAGCGAGGAAGAACGGGCGCTGTTGTGGAAAGGCCGCAAGTCGGCATTCCCGGCGGTGGGGCGCATTTCCCCGGATTATTACTGTATGGACGGCACCATTCCCCGGCGCCATCTGGCTCATGTGCTGCTCGAAATGGAGAAAATGTCGGACGAGTTCGGCCTGCGTGTGGCCAATGTCTTCCACGCCGGCGATGGCAACCTGCACCCATTGATCCTGTTTGACGCCAACGTGCCCGGCGAGTTTGAGACCGCCGAGGCCTTCGGTTCCCGGATTCTGGAGCTGTGTGTCGAAGTGGGTGGCTGCATCACCGGCGAACACGGTGTGGGTGTGGAGAAAATCCGGCAGATGGCGGTGCAGTTCGATGACCGGGAACTGGCGCAGTTCCACAGCGTGAAAGCCGCTTTCGATCCCAAAGGTATCCTCAACCCGGGCAAGGGCGTGCCCACCCTGAAATTCTGCCAGGAATACCGCTCGATTGAGCACAAACAACACAAGCACGAACAGGCGGGTGCCGAGCATGGCTGATCAGATTCAATCCCTGCAGGAGCAAGTACTCAAAGCTCGCGCGGACGGGCAAACACTGAATATCGTCGGCGGTGGCACCAAATCGTTCATGGGGCGGACACCGGACACTAACGCCGTGCCCCTCAGCCTGGCCGAACATACCGGAGTGGTTGAATACCATCCGGTGGAGTTGGTACTGACGGTACGCGCCGGCACCACGCTGAGTGAAATTGAGGCAGTGCTGGCTGAAGAAGGCCAGTGCCTGCATTTCGAACCGCCCCGGTTGGGGGAGAGCGGAGAAAACGGAGAGGGCGCCACCATCGGCGGAACCCTGGCCTGCAACCTGTCCGGCCCGGCGCGGCCCTGGTCCGGTTCGGTGCGCGACCAGGTGCTGGGGGTTCGGCTGCTGAACGGCCAGGGTGAGCACCTGCGCTTTGGTGGCCAGGTAATGAAAAACGTGGCGGGCTACGATGTCTCGCGCCTGCAGGCCGGAGCCATGGGCACGTTGGGTGTGATGACCGAGATCAGCCTGAAAGTCATGCCCAAACCGGCCACCACCGCCACCCTGGTGCAGGAAATGCCGTTGGACAGCGCGATTGATTACATGAACCGCCGCGCGGGCGAGCCCAAGCCGATAACCGGCGCCTGCTGGCTGGATGGCAAGGTTTACCTGCGCCTGGCCGGTGCCCGTTCGGCGGTGGAGGCCACGGCCGAGCAATGGGACGGTGAGGTGATCGAAAACGGCGATGCGCTCTGGAAGCAGATTCAGGACCTGCAGCACGACTACTTTGCCGGCGACGACCCGCTTTGGCGCTTTTCCGTGAAGTCCTCCGCGATCATGCCGAGCCTGGACGGCCCCTGGCTGGTGGACTGGGCCGGCGCCCAGCGCTGGTACCGGGGGCAGGCGACCTTGCGTGACCTGGAGCCACTGGCTCTTGAGGCCGGCGGGCAGGTCAGCCTGTTCCGAGGCGGTGACCGCAGCGGGGAGGTGATGCACTCTCAGCCCGCGGCGCTGAAAACCATCCAGCGCCGAATCAAGCAATCGTTCGATCCTGACGGCCTGTTTAACCCGGGCCGTCTCTACAGCTGGTTGTAATCATGCAAACGAATCTGGTTCAGCAATTTGCCAATACCTCCGAAGGGCAGGAAGCCGAGGAGATCCTGCGGGCCTGCGTACACTGCGGTTTCTGCACCGCCACCTGCCCGACCTATCAGGAACTGAACGACGAGCGTGACGGTCCCCGGGGACGAATTTATTTGATGAAGATGTTCCTGGAAGGTGGCGAAGTCACCGAGAAAACCCGGGAACACCTGGACCGATGCCTGACCTGCCGCAGCTGCGAAACCACCTGTCCCTCCGGTGTGAAGTACGGTCGGCTGGTGGACATCAGCCGGGGATTGATCGACGAGGAATTGCCCCGGCCAGCGAAAGAAAAGTGGCTGCGCTGGGGCCTGACCCGCCTGCTGCCGAATCGCCGGTTGTTCGGGTTGATGTTTGGAGCCGGGCAGGCGTTCCGCCCGTTGCTGCCTCAGAAGCTGAGAGCCAAAGTGCCGGCCCGGCAGAAGCCCGGCCTCTGGCCGAAATCCAGCCATCAGCGTGTGGTACTGGCGCTGGCTGGTTGTGTGCAACCAGCGGCCACACCAACCACTAACGCAGCGGCGGCGCGAGTGCTGGACCGCCTAGGCGTCAGCATGGTGGAAGCGCCGGAAGCCGGCTGTTGTGGTGCGGTGAACTATCACCTGTCTGAGCACGAACGCGGGCTGGAGCAAATGCGCCGCAACATCGACGCCTGGTGGCCGGCAGTAGAAGCCGGTGCCGAAGCCATTGTGATGACCGCTTCCGGCTGTGGCGCCATGGTGCAGGATTACGGGCACTTGCTCAGAAACGATCCTGTTTATGCCGCTAAGGCCCGTAAAGTGAGTGAGCTGTGCGTGGACCTTGGTCAATTCCTGCTGAAAGAAGACCTGGAACCTCTGAAAGCCACCGCTCAGGCTGGCAAAGTGGCTTTTCATTGCCCCTGTACCCTGCAGCACGCCATGAAGCAGAGTGGGGTGGTAGAACAGGTGCTCACCCGGGCCGGGGTCAGCCTGGCGCAAACGCGGGATAAGCACCTGTGCTGTGGCTCGGCCGGCACTTATTCCATTACCCAGCCGGAAATGAGCCAGAAGCTGCTGGATAACAAGCTGAAGGCGCTGACGGTGGAAGATCCGGTGCGGATTGTCACCGCGAACATCGGCTGTCAGCTACACTTGGAAAGCAAGGCCAAGGTGCCAGTGCAGCACTGGATTGAATTGCTCGACCGCTGAATTGAAAACCACAACACACAGGATGTGAACTTTATGCCATGGATCAAGGCTCTTGCCCTACTGCTATCGGTAGGGCTGGCAAGCCCCGCGTTTGCTGAAATCTACCAATGGACAGACGCCAGTGGGGCCGTGCATTTCTCCGATACGCCGCCGAAGAATGGCGGCCATCGCCAACTGGATGTTAAGCCAGCGGCCACGGTTTCGATGGGTGACAATATACGACAAGCCGAGAACGTCAGCCGTAGCCGGAAGGCGGTAAAGCGCATGCTTGAGCCTGATAGCGGCAATCGTTATGCCCGGGAGAAGCAGAACGAGCAAGAAAAAGCGGCCCAGTGCGACAGCCTTCAGCGGCAGCTGGAGCGGGTTCAGGCCCAGCTTCGTGCTGGCTACAGTAACGAGCGTGGGAACCGGTTGCGGTCGCAGCGTCGGGAGCTGAGTCAGCAGTACAGCCGGCAATGCGTGCTCAATCAGTGAAACCTCGCATTGCCCTTTGACAACAATTATTGTTAGCTATCTACCCTTGTCTAGGGAGGTAGAACTTGTCTCATTTTCAGTTGGCGTTGTTGTTGGGCATGACGGTTGCGCTGGCGCCTCTGGCGCTTGATGCTTATTTGCCCGCGTTTCCCGATATTGCCAATGGTTTCGGTATTCCTCATTCCGATGTGGGGCTGACGCTGAGTGCCTATGTAGCCACGCTTGGTCTGGCTCAACTGGTAGGTGGGCCGTTGTCTGACCGCTACGGACGCCGCATCATCCTGTTCGGCGGGTTGGGGCTTTTTGCCGGCGCTTGTGTGATGATAGCGCAAGCCGATTCCCTGGTTGAGATGTCGGTCTGGCGCCTGATCCAGGGCGTGGGTGGCGCGTTTTGTGCGGTGTCTGTACCGGCCATCGTTCGCGATCAGGTCAGTGGACAGGATGCGGCCCGCCTGTTCGGGCTGATCGGCCTCATCATGTTTATTGCCCCTGCAGCGGCGCCATCGTTCGGGGCATTAATGTTGGCTCTGGGCGACTGGCACTGGATATTTTCGGCACTGGCGGGTTATGCCGTGTTTCTGGCGGTGGTGCTGCAGCTGGCGCTGTTCCCCCGTTTAAAGCCACGCCCTGCTGCCACCACTCCGGTGAGCACACTGGTTACCAACTACATATTGGTACTGCGCCATAAAACAACCATGCGCTTTATCGGCATTCAGGTACTGTGTTTCAGTGCCATGCTGCTGTTTATCACCCACTCCTCATTCATCTACCAGGAGTGGTTCGGCCTTTCCAACAGCACCTTTTCCATACTGTTTGCTGCCAATATTGCCCTCATGGCCATACTGAACCTGATCAACCGGCCGCTTTTGCGCCATTTTCATTCAGTGGTGCTGTTGCGGTTTCAGGTGCTGTTGCAATGCCTGGCACTGGTCGGTTTGGTGACCGTAGTGGCGCTGGATGGTCCTTTGTGGGCAGTCGCCGGATTGATCATCACCAGTGTCGGCTTTCAGGGTGGCATTGTGCCCAACAACATGGCCAACGCCCTGGATTTCTTTCCGCATATGGGCGGAACCGCCGCTGCGGTACTGGGAGCCTCCCAGTTTACCCTGGCTGGCGGCATCAGTGCGTTGTCGTCGACTTTTGGCGGCGACAGTTTGTTGCCGATAACGGCGAGCATGCTGGCGTGTTCTGTGGGTGCCGGGCTGTTGGCGTTGGGGGCACCCAGAGCGGTTCAGAGAGAAAAGGCGAAGTTGGCTTCGAATCGTAGCTGACCATATGGTGTGCAAGTCAGTAAGGGGGTAGGGCTTTCCAAAACACGCCCGCGAGTACATCCCTGTAGGGCTTGACTGCAGCCATCCCTGGCTGCAGACAGTTTTGGAAAGGCCTACCCCCTTACTGACATCTGGCTTGTTAATTAACCTCTCGGCGAACGTTCACCAACAGCGGACTCCCGGTCGCCGGATCTTCGATCAGATCACAGTGCACACCGTACAAATTATGCACCAGCTCCGGTGAAACAATCGTCGCCGGCGCACCTTCCATAATCACTTCCCCCGCTTTCATGGCCACCATGTGGTCGGCGTACCGGCAGGCGCTGGCCAGGTCGTGTACCACCATGGCGATGGTCTTGCCTTGCCCGCTTAACGTCCGGATCAGCTCGAATACTTCAATCTGGTGGCCCAGATCCAGCGCCGATGTGGGTTCATCCAGCAGCAGCAACGGCGTTTGCTGAGCCACGGCCATGGCAATCCAGGCTCGCTGGCGCTGGCCGCCGGACAACGTGTCCAGAGCCCGGTCTGTCAGCTTGCCCATGTCCGCTGCGGCAACTGCACGATCAAAGGCCTGCTGGTCTTCTCTGGACCACTGCTGCATCCACCCCTGATGCGGCTGGCGGCCGAAACGTACCAGATCTCCCACTGTCAGCCCTTCCGGCGCTGTGTTGTCCTGGGGCAGCAATGCCAGCTTGCGGGCAACGTCCCGGGAGGGCAGGCGGTGAATGTCTTTGCCATTCAGCAATACCGAGCCATGGCTGGGCGTGTGGATGCGGGCGAGGCCGTTGAGCAGAGTGGACTTCCCACAGCCGTTAGGCCCGACAATCGCCGTGACCTTGCCGGGCGGCAACTCAACACTCAGGTTTCGCGTCACGGTGAAATGGCGATGGGCGAGAGTGATGCCCTCTGCAGCCAGAGTAGCGGTGTTGGTTTGGCTCATGTCAGGCTCCGTTTGGACGGCTTAAGCAGAATCCACAGCAGATAAGGGCTGCCGACAATGGCAGTGATGATGCCTACGGGAATTTCCAGCGGCGAAAACAGCGTGCGGCCAAGCAGGTCGGCAATCACCATAAAGCTGGCGCCGGCCAGGGCCGAGGCGGTAAGGGGCACTTTTCCCGGTCGGCTGACCGTGCGGGCAAACTCGGGTGCCAGTAGAGCGATTAGCCCCACCGGACCACACACCGACACCGCCAGGCCGGTTAACAGTACCGACAGTGCCAGGCCGAGAATCCGTGTCAGCTTAAGCCGGGTGCCCAGGGCAATGGCGACCGCATCGGAAAACTGCAGGGTGTTCAATGCCCGGCTGATCGCCAGTAAAGTCAGATAGCCTGCCACCAGGCCGATAGCGAGTACCTGAACACTTTGCTCTGAACGGGCATTCAGGCTGCCCACGGTCCAGGGGTAGGCAGCGTTCGCGGCGTCGATGGCCACCCGGCTGAGCATGACTTGCGTGACTGCCCCGGCAATGGCGCCAATGCCGATGCCGGCGACAATAAACCGGTAACCCCGGGTGCCGTTGGCGCCTGCCAGGCCAAAGGCCAGAGCCGTTGCCGCGGCGGCCCCGGCGAGGGCCATGGCGGATGGCGCCAGAGCAAGACCAATCCCCACAACTGAAGCCACGGCAAACGCCGTTGCGGCGTTGTCGATGCCGATGATACCCGGCGTGGCCAGGCGGTTACGGGCCAGGGTTTGCATCAGGCACCCGGCCACGGCCAGGGCGGCACCGCTGAGCAGGCCGGCAACAATACGACTGAGACGGAGTTCGTTGACGACGAAGTCGGTCATCGGGTCGGCCTTGCCGGTCAGTGCCTTCACTGCATCCAAAGGTGAAACCTGAACAGTGCCCATGGACAGGGAGCTGAGCACCACGGCCACCAGCAACAGCAGCAACGCCAGGTTTACCAGGGCAGTTCGTGTATCCGGCATGTTCACAGAGAGTCCTTGCATTACAGGGATGGCATACGACCGGCTCGAACAATGGCCAGAAGCACCGGCGCGCCAATCAATGCGGTGACAACGCCAAGAGGCAACTCCGCCGGCGCGGCAATCAGGCGGGAAATCACATCGGCGCCGAGAACCACCGCCGGCCCGATGGGTACGCACAGCCACAGGGTTTTTCGGATATCCGGGCCGGATATGGCGCGGGCAATGAACGGCACCACCAGACCCACAAAAATCAGCGGCCCGGCCAGGGCGGTAGCCGAGCCCACCAGCAGGGCCACGGTAACGGTAATCAGAAAACGAATGCGGCCGGGATGATGGCCGAGCCCGACAGCTGCTTTTTCACCCAGCGCCATGGCGGCCAGTGGTCTTGCCACCAACACAATGAGTACCAAGCCGATAGCAATTGAGGGCAGGGTGGCCTGCAGCATGGCCAGAGGTTTGCCGGCAATGCTGCCGGTAATCCAGAAACGGATTTCATCGGCCGCTCGTTGGTCCATCAGCATCAGCATGGAGGTCAGAGCCAGTAGCAGGCCGGTCAGGGTTGCGCCGGCGAGTACCAGCCGGACCGGGTCATTACCCAGCCCTTGTACCCGGGTAGCCGCAATCACCAGCGCACAGCCGGCCAGCGCGCCCAGTTGCGCGACCACCGTTGTCAGTGTGGCGGTGGTGGCCCCGAACAGAATGGCCACGGCAACCGCAAAGCCGCTGCCCGCGCTCACGCCCAGCAAGCCGGGTTCGGCCAGGGGGTTGCGAGTCATGGATTGCAGCAGGGCGCCGGCAAGGCCCAGAGCCAGCCCGGTAAGCAGTCCCAGCACGGTGCGCGGCAAGCGCAGTTCGGTGACCACAAACCGGGCCTCCCCGGTACCACCACCGGCCACTGCCGCGAAGGCATCACTGACCGAAACCGGCCCGGCACCATAAACCAGGCTGGCCAGAACAATGATCAACAGTAAAAAGCCCGCCGAAAAGAACGGCGGGAACAGGGAGCGGGACGCAATCATGCTCCTGAGTGGCTGTGCTATCACGGCAATAACGTCAAGGGTTGCGGGCGGTGATGGCCGCTTCTATATCGTCAAGAATGGCCAATGCGGCCAGCGGGCCGGTGGCGCTGGTCCACAGCTGCCCGCTGACGGTAATTACCTGGTCTTGTTGAACCGCATTCAGGCGGGCAAATGCGGGAGATTGTTGGGCCGCTTCCAGAGCCTGTTCACCATCCTTATTCAGGGTGGCCAGAAACACCCAGCTCTGGCTAATGCGGGACAGGTTTTCAAGACTCAGTGGTTCGCTGTGGGGGCGGCCTTCTTTGACCAGGCCGCTATCTGTTACATCAAAACCGACGGCCTGCAACATAGAGGCAGAAAACAGTCCTTCGGCCATGAACAGCGGGCCCTGCGGCATCCAGCGCACCAGAGAAGCGTCTCGCTCGCCTTCCGGAACAGTCTGATCGACAAGCTCTGCCACGTCTTTGATTCGGGTTTTCACTTGTTCAATCACTTTTTCGCCAGCCGCCTGGCGATTCAATGCTTCGGCAAACAGGCGGGTTTCTTTTTCCCAGCTGTCCGGTTTGAACAACTCAACGTTGGAAACGACCACCGGCGCTACCCGCGAAAGCAGTTGGTACTGCTGCTCGCTGGTGCGGGGAGCGGCCAGAATCAGATCTGGCCGGGCGGCAATGACGGCTTCGATATTGGTCTCGGCCGGGGCACCAACAATGGAAATGTCACCCGCTTCTGACTGAATGTAGTCAGCGACATCGCTGCCGCCACGTGTGATCACGGCTCCTACCGCATTGGCCCCTACTGCCAGGGTGGCATCCAGTGCGCCTTCATAAAGTGTGACCACGCGCTCGGGCTGACCTTCGATGGTGACCGGCCCAAAGGCGCTCTCCACGGTTCTGGTTTGAGTGTCGGCGTGAGCTGGGCTGGTGCCAAAAGCGACAAAGGCCAATGTTACGCACGAAATCGTCAGGAACGCAGTGAAAGGAGAGCGGCGGCTTTTCATGTTCGGGTAGCTCCGGCTGATTCAGGTTTGATAGCAAGCAAATCAAGACTGAAAGTAATGATAATGGTTCGCATTAGGTTTTTAAAGTGATAACTTGGAACGTTAAGTTGCAATAAACGGGACAAGAACATGTATGACCTGCAGGAGCTGGAAGCTTTCGTATCGGTAGTGCGCTCGGGAAGCCTGACGGCCAGTACCCGGGATCTCGGATTACCAAAATCGACGCTCAGTCGCCGTATCCGCCAACTGGAAGAGGCCGTGGGCCAGCCATTGTTGCTGAGGCAATCCCGGAAAATCCTGCCCAATGAGGCCGGCCGAATTTTTTATCGCTACAGCAACGACATCCTGGAACTGGTCTCTCAGGGCAGGGAGGCGCTGGATGAACTTCGGCAAGAGGTAACCGGCAAGCTGACGCTTTGTTGCCATGAAGCATTTGTGCGGGGTTGGTTCGCCAACGTTGTGGAAGCCTTCATGGACCGGCATAAAGACCTGCGGGTGGCCATTCACACCCAGCAACAGGTGCCGGAAAAGCTCGACAATGGTATTTGCCTCTGGCTGGGGCCGGTCGCAGAAACGCCGCTACGGCAGGAAGCGTTGGGAAATCTCACGCAAGGCGTTTATGGCAGCCCGGAGTATTTCAGACAGTACGGTGTGCCTTCGGCACCAGGGGAGCTGGAACAACATCGCTGGATAGACCTGTGGCGAGCCGGCAATGAGGGAGCGGAGCTTCACCATTCAAGATTGGGGGCCTACCCGCTGGCGGAATCGCAGCGCAGTTACAGCGTGGACCAGTTCTGCGTCCAGGGCGATGCCATCGCAGCAGGCCGTGGTCTGGGCCTGATGCCGCACTGGCTGGTGGAACGGCGAATGGCGGCCCATCCGGGAACATTTCAGTTGTGTCTTCCTGAATGGCAGGGGCCGGAGATGCCGGTCACTCTGCTTTATCCTTATGGCAATCTGCCGCGCCGGGTCAGAGCGTTCCTTAGCCATGTCCGGGCGTCTGTGCCGGTGGAGTGGCATAAGGTGGGCGCAGGTTCCGAGCAGGAAGCCCATCGGCAGGTATTGGTTTGAACGAAAAAAGGGAGACCGTTCGGCCTCCCTTTAACTGAGTTAACTCAACGTTGTGCGTCAGAACTCCACGGTGGCTGAGAGCCAGAGACGGCGGCCTTGTTCGATGGTGCCACCACTTGCCATGCCTCTGAACTGGTAGATGTAGTCGGAAGCCCAGCCGGATTCCTGATTGCCACCATCCTCATAGGTGTAGTTTTCTCCAGACAAGAAGTCCTTATCAAGCAGGTTGTAAACCGTTGCCGTCAAAGTGACGGTGTCCGATGCGCGGTATGCGCCGCCCAGATGGAATAGCGCGTAGGCATCAAGCTCACCCGCTGCGTCATCAATGGCTCGCTCTTCATTGTTGTAGTTGTCTGTTGTTTTGGTGAAGCGAGTCCGTTCTCCCCGGTACTCACCAGACAGCCAGAGATCAAGTTTGTCCGTTGCCTGCCAGTTCAGACGGGCGTTAAATACATGCTCTGGCGTATTGGTCAGCTTGGCGCCACGATTGTCGCCTGATTTCTGTTCGCTGTCGGTGTAGGTGTAGTTGCCGCGAACGCTCCAGTCCGGCGCGAACTGCCAGCTTGAGGCCAGCTCAATGCCACGGGTTTCGGCTTCGCCGATGTTGTCCAGTTGGCTGTATTCTGTGCCGTCAATGGTAACGGGGTTGCCACTGTCGATCTTGTCTTCAAATTCGGTGAAAAACACGGTCGCGTTGGCTTTGAAGCCGCTCAGGTTGTCGTAGTAGGCGCCAACCTCATAGTTGGTGCTTTTCTCTGGCTCAAGGTCAGGCGTGCCGATGGTGATGTCTTCGCCCTGGCGGGTTACCCCGTTAATGCCATCGTGAAGGTCGTTCACGCCAGGTGTTTTGTAGCCCTGGCTTACGCCACCTTTGAACGTCCAGGATGGTGTTGTGTTCCAGACCAGATAAGCACGAGGCGTAAAGTGGCCGGAAAAGGCATCGTGATCTTCATATCGTCCGCCCAGCGTTAGCGCCAGGTCTTCCTGCAGATACCATTCGTCTTCTGCGAAAACCGCCCAGGAACTTTGTTCGAAGGTGGTGCCGGAGATGCCGTCGGTCAGCTCCGTATCCCGGTACTGCCCGCCGAATGTAGCGATGTGGTTGTCAGAGATCGGGGTGACCAGTTTGGTGTCATAAACCAGATCACGGCTTTCCAGCTCCCGTTCAGACCCGACAATTGGGCTGCCCGGTATAGTTGGATGAGGGTCGCCTATGGAATACGTTTGCCCATTTGCCTGGGCCGAGGGGATCGTTCTTCCCTTGGTTTCTGTGATGTTGTACGTGGTATCGTTTGACCAGGTGCCAAAATCCAGTTGGCTGGTGCTGCCCAGAGCGAACTGGTCACGATTGAAGCGCAACTCGTCTTCATAACCATTTGCTACTCCAGGGTCGTCTTCACAGCTTCGGTTTTTTCCATCCAGGGTGCCCAGCTGACACTCGTCGTTGTTATAAACCTGCCGACCTGTTTCGGCATCGAAATAAAGCTCATGGCCAGTGACCGGCACGTAGGTCAGGCGTGCGCCGATATTGCTGTTGCGACCATCTACCGGGGCTACACCTCGTTTGGGTGCTTCACTGCCGTCGTCGAAAGTGATGTCAGACGCCGAACGGTCCAGGACGCTGCCGCGAACGGCAAGGCCGAGGGTGTCGTCTACCAGTGGACCGCTGGCATAGAAGCTGGTTTTACCTGTATCGCCATATTCCCGGTGCTCCTGGAATGTGTGTTCAAGAGAAACCGAGCCTGACCATTCATCAGAGACTTTCTTGGTGATGATATTGACGACACCACCGATGGCATCGGAGCCGTAGAGTGTGGACATGGGGCCACGGATAACCTCGATTCTTTCAATCGCGGAAACCGGCGGCATAAAGCTGGTTGATGTGTCTCCGAAACCATTCGGTGTGACGTTCCCGGGAGGGTTCTGGCGGCGCCCGTCGATGAGAATCAGCGTATATTCGCTGGGCAGGCCACGAATGCTGATATTCAGACCACCGGTTTTACCCGTGCTTTGACGAACATCCACGCCCTCAACACCCTTCAGCGCTTCAGCCAGGTTAGAATACTGGTTTTGCTGTAAAGACTGCTGGTGGATCACGCTGATGCTTGCCGGGGCATCAGTTATTTTCTGCTCAAAACCTGAAGCAGATACAACCAGCTCATCGAGCTCTGTCGGCTGGGCTAAAGCCGGCAGGGAAAAACCTGCGGATAAAAGAGGTATGGAAACCGCTAACATTTTTTTCTGAAACGCCATGGATCAACTCCTGGGTAGTTGGTAATTGAT
>JAVLAV010000038.1:0-9331 GCA_031580735.1 Marinobacter sp. | reverse complement strand
AGCCATTGCACTTGCCAGCCTCACCCTGGCCGGCTGCGCCGCCACCCAGCAGGAAGCCACCGGCCCCACGGTCATCAGCTACGACCACGGCGCCCTGGACACTTTGCTGGAGCTGGGTGTGGAAGACAAAGTGCTGGCCATCCCTCACCGGGGCCTGCCGGACTATCTGGCACATTTCGGCGATGAACTGCCGGATGCCGGCACGCTGAAAGTACCGGATCTGCAGGAAATTCAGGTTCTGCAGCCTGAGCTGGTATTGATGACCAGCCGCCAGGGCGAAGCCATGGAGGCAGTCGCCGGGATTAGCCGGGTAAAGGACGTTACCTTGCCAGCAGGTGAGTACAGGGAATCGGTCAGCAGCATGGCGCTTGAGCTGGGAGGGCTGTATGACCGGGAAGATCTCGCCAGCCACAAGCTGGACGCACTCTGGCAGCATGTTGCTGACCAGAAGGCGAAAGTGGCAGATGCCGGGAAGGTAACCGTGGTGACTCATAACGAAGGCAATTATTCGTTGCGTATGGAGCCGGCGATATACGAGTTGCTGGAACTGGAGCCGGCAGCCGTGCCTGACAACGTTGAATCCGTCACCCATGGGGAACGCACCTTCTATCCGGTGGATGCAGGAGTTCTGACAGAAATGGCTCCCGAAACGCTGTTTGTGGTGGACCGAAGTGCCGCGATTGGTGCCGAGCCGCTGGAACCGGAAACGTTACAGGACGCCATGGATAGCGCCGGGGTGGATAGCAAGGTTGTGCTTCTGAACCCGGGGTTGTGGTACCTGTCTGGTGGTGGCTTGCAGAGCGTTCGTCTGCAGGTGGATGAAGTGGTGAATGCTATTCAATGAAACTGATCCTCAGCCGAAAAGGCTTCGACAGTTCCGCTGGCGGTTGCCCCAATCCGGTGTTTCCGGATGGCAGCTCGCTGGCGCTGCCGATTCCGGATCCGCAATCGCCCATCCGGTACAGTCAGATTCGTCATCAGGGTAAGAGTCTGGGGGCGATGGTTTCCCAATTGACGGGCAACCCGGCGTTCTCCCGCAAAGGCGCACATCTGGACCCGGATCTGATACCCGAAGCCTATCCACGCAGCTCCGGCTGGCGGCCGCTGTTGGGGCAGCACAGTTCGGCTCAGGCACATCTAAGCAATCACGGGGTAGGCGAGGGCGATCTGTTTCTGTTTTTCGCCTTGTTCCGGGCTGTTGAAAAATATCGGGGCCGCTGGCGCTTTGTGCCGGGAGGCAAGCCGTTCCACAGTATCTGGGGCTGGTTGCAGGTGGCGGAGGTCTGGCCGCTGGATGGCTCGGTGCAAATGCCGGAATGGGCGGCCTACCATCCCCACCTTTTTGGTGAACGCTCGGGCCACAATAGCCTGTACGTAAGCAATGAAACACTGGCGTTACCGGGTGTTGAAAGCCAACTGCCCGGCGCCGGGCTGGTTCCGGCCATGACCGAACTGCACCGCTTGACCGCGCCGGATGCCAAGGGCGTTACAGACTGGCGCCTGCCGGCGGCTTTTCTGCCCATGGCAGGAACAGAACCCCTGAGTTATCACCACAAAACTGCCCGCTGGCGCTCAGACGAGCCCGGCTGGTGCCGGCTGAAAAGCGCCGCCAGAGGCCAGGAGTTTGTGCTGGACCTGGATCAGTACCCGGGCGTGGTGGACTGGCTGGCAAGCCCCGGATTGCTTGACTGAGGAGCTCACCCTCCCGACAGGTGATTGATTTACCCCTGCCGGCGAGAGTGGCCAGAGAAGCGATCAGCATGCAGGCGATCTCCTGTGTATCATTGCTTACGCTCCCGGGAAATGCAGAGGTGTTATACTAATATCTGTTTTCCGTCGGCCAACAGAGGAGAATTGGACATGGCCAGAAAGCGAGCCAAGGCGACGCAACACAGCGCCGTTCAGCGAGAACTCAGAACACCGAAATATCAAATGCGGGTGGTTGAAGATAAAACCCGCTACAAGCGCACCCGTGACAAGGCGGTTCGCCGGGAGGACTTCCGCAAGGCCGCGTAAGCGTGGTTTTACGAAAGTCCTTCCTTCTGCCCCCCCTGTAATAAAACCTTCACGGTAGTGCGTGCCCGCCCTGTTATCCTGTAATGTTTGGTTTGAACAGGAAATTCAGGAGCATGGCAGCAATGAGAGTTATCGCGCTATACAGCCCCAAGGGTGGTGTTGGCAAAACGGCAGCAGCCGTCAATATTGCCTATCTGGCCAGCCAGGACAATTACCAGACTCTGTTGTGGGATCTGGACCCGCAGGGCGCTTCCAGCTTTTACCTGGCGGGCGCCGAGCCGGTCAAAGGGCGCAAACTCTCCAAGTTGCTTGAGGGTAAAACGCCCATCGCCAAGTATATTCACGATGACGTATATCCCGGCCTGGATTTCATCCCCGCACACTCGAGTTTCCGAAACTTCGACATCAAGCTTGAACAGGAAACCGACGGCAACCTGCTCAAGAAGATGCTTGCGCCGCTTTCCGAGGAAACCAGCCTGGTCATTCTTGATTGCCCGCCAACTCTCTCGCGGCTGACCGAACAGGTACTGGAAGCCGCAGACCAGGTGTACGTGCCACTGGTGCCAACCTGGCTCTCCATGAACAGCTGGGATCAACTGCACGATTTTGCCAAGAGCAAAAAACTGGGCGTGAAGAAGCTGCGCCCGTTCTTCTCTATGGTCGACCGCCGCAAGAACCTGCACCGGGAACTGGTAGAACGAGGCCCGGAACTTCTGAGTAACAGTACCGGAGTGGCCATACCCTACGCCAGCGTGGTTGAGCGCATGGGCGAAGAGGGCCAGCCGCTGGAAAGACTGGACGCCAGAAGCACGGCAGCCGCTGCGTACCGGGAGCTCTGGGCCAGTATCAAGAAAGATCTCTGGTGAGGTAGGCGGTCTGTCATGACATCCGCATATGCATCAACAACCTTACTGTTTCTGGTCGGTGCGCTGATTTCAAACCCTCTCAGGGCGGAGCTTGTTAATGTCGCCTGGGATAACGATCTGTTTACCGGAACGGACCGCGGGTATACCAATGGTGTGAGAATCTCCTACCTGACATCGTCCGCGGAACAGTCCTCTGGGACATCCGCTTCAATAGCCAGAGAATTTCGGGACCAACTGACATTTTTGCCAGGGATAGGGGCGGACTCAGACCAGCACGCAATCAGCTTCAGTTTTCGGCAATTAATGGTGACACCGGACGATATCAGCAGAAAGGAGCCGCAGTACAACGACATTCCCTATACGGGCCATCTTTCCCTCAGCAGTACACTCTGGAGCTGGAACGCGGAGAGCATCACCGGGTTTGGCGGGCATGTCGGGGTGGTCGGTCCGGAAAGTGGTGCAGAGAGTGTGCAGAAGTGGGTGCACAAAGTCACCGGTAGTGAAACGCCGCGGGGCTGGGATAACCAGCTCGGTACGGATGTGGTGGGAGGCCTGCAGGCAGCTCATGGTCGTAAGCTGATACAGACTGGGCAGAAGGGAGAGATTGAGCAACAGGTCTCGGTAGTTGGCTCGACTTTGCTTTCGAACTTCCGGACATCGGCTAAAACGGGTTTTATATGGCGGCTCGGCCACCAGTTACCGGTCAACTTCGTGCCGGATTATGGAGGCACCTCATCCACGATTGCCCTTCCCGGTTCTCTGAACAGCACGGGAAGTAGCTGGTCGGTATTTATTGGCCTGGGAGTGGAGTACGTCGCTTATTCGTATATTGAAGAGAACTCCGGCCCTTATGAGTTCACTGAGGGGCCGTTTATAGGGCAAATCGGTATTGGCGGTGCCTGGCAATGGGATAAGTTTCAGGCAGCTCTGATCCTGCGGGCGACGACAGGAGAAGATGAGCAACACAAGGATGATTTCAGTTTCGGTACCCTGTCGGTGTCTTGGATGTTATAGAGGCTCTGCCTGACAAGGAGTGATGACTGGTTGCTTACACATTTCTTCACATAGTGTTACGATTCCTCACGTTACGCTATATCTTGACCACAGGATGAACATGCCTCGTTTCTCTTCCGAACACTTTTGCTCCGAGTGGATCGCCATCAACTCGCAGTTCCCCGCTGGTATCCAACGATTTGTGGTTGAGTTTGCTCAGCAACACGCAGTGTCGCTTTCTGAGCATTTTTACAGGGAAATGCTCGAAGACCCCGGAGCTTCCCAGTTTCTCTCCAACGACGAAGTTCAAAACCGTCTTGGGTCGTCCATGCAACGATGGATCAGTGGGCTGTTTGCTCCCGCCGATGAAACGGCGGCGTTTCAGCTGATTGCTGAGCAGCGAAAAATTGGTGAAGTGCATGCCCGTATTGGTATTCCTGTGCACCTGGTGTTACGCGGGGCACGATGCCTGAAAGACCGGTTTGTGCACTTACTGCAATACTCCACCGATTTAGCTGAAGATGTGCGGTTTTCCTCTACACGGCTTGCGTCAGACACCATTGACCTGGCAATGGAAATCATGGGTCACGCCTATTCTGTCTCGCATGACCGAAATTCTCGGGCTGAGGAGGCCTATCGCTTTTTCGCCATTACCCAGAATATTGCCAACGAGAAAGACCAGCAGCGCGCTGCCCTGTTCGATTGGGAAAACCAGCTGATGTTCAGCCAGGCTATTGGCATCCAGCCAGGAGAGTTGCCTCGAATACAGACTTCGGACTTTGGCCTGTGGTTTCGGCATAAAGGGACTCATGCGTTCGAGGGCTCCGATGAAGCTCAGATCATTATGGATACCATGGACGAAATCGATAACATATTACTACCCCTCTTCGGCTCAGACGCCAAAAGTTCTCGCGATAGCAATGGCGGCGTTAATCTGCTAAAGGATCTGCGGGATAAAGTGAAGAGTATTCGCTTTCACCTTGGCAGCCTGTTTGAACAAAACAATGAACTTGAGGCCGGCCGGGATGTTCTCACCCGATTGCTAAACCGAAAGTTCATGCCGGTGGTTCTCAGCAAACAAATAAGTCAGGCAAGAGCGCAGAAAACCTCTTTTGCCGTGTTGGCTATTGATATCGATTATTTTAAACAGGTGAACGATACCTACGGGCACCATGCCGGCGATATCGTATTGCAACAGCTGGCGCTGATTCTCGTGAATAACAGTCGTTCTGGTGATTATCTATTCCGGTTGGGTGGTGAAGAATTCTTGCTGATCGCCGTAGATATGGATGCCACCCGCGCTAGAGGCCTGGCAGAGAAGTTGCGAAGAAGTGTCGAAAATGAAACGTTTCTTCTTGCAGATGGCAAGGAACTAAAAACAAGCATAAGTGTTGGCGTGGCCTGCTTCGACGGACACCCCGATTACCAACTTCTGTTACGACGAGCGGATGAGGCGATGTATCGCGCTAAACATGCCGGGCGAAACCAAGTCATAATGGCTACCGCGCAGGATAATGTTGTACAGGCTCAACCCTCTGGCTGAACACTGTTTAAAGGCCGTAATTCACTATCAGAACTAGAGGCTAATTCATCGGGAATGATGAATGGGTGCAGCTGGTTACAAACTTACTAGGAGTCTTCCCATGCCCATCATCTGGCGTGAATCTATGGCCATTGGTCACCCAACTATCGACAGCCAGCACAAATATCTTTTTTGCCTGGTCAATGCTGTTGAGCTTGCACTGCAAGTAGATAATCCCGCAAAGGTTACCGCTTTTTACCTGGACCAGCTCATTGAATACACCCGAATTCACTTTGAGGATGAAGAAAAAATTCAAATTGTTATCCAATACCCTCAACACAATGAGCATAAAACCCAGCACAGAGAAATTATTGAGAACCTCGAGGATTTAAAGGCTCGCCTGCTACCAAAGTCCGCCAATGGGGATGTTGCAGAGGAAGCTCGGCTGGAGCGTGTGTGCAGTAAAACATTGGAGGACGTTGTGGGTTTTCTCCGTCATTGGATTCTTGATCACGTTCTGCACACCGATATTCACATGAAGCCGTACCTGAAACGCCAGAAGGTCGATCCGACCAGAAATAATCCGATTCTTCGGGGCAGATAAATAGGGGGGCTCTTATCGATGTTCGCCGAAAACCACCGCAAGACACTGTGTAATTTATAGAAGGAGCTCCCAGCCAACTGTCAGTGCAGCGACCAGGAATAGGCCCGCGATGGAACTATTCGTGAACACTATGTCCTTGCGCTGGTATGAGGGTTATGTCCGGAAATTTGAAGCTGAATTCGCTACCCGCTCTGGTACTCTTTCGCTATTCTCTTATAAGGGCCATGATGACTGGTTAAAACAAGGGCAGAGCTCTCAGAGGAATCTCGATGAATAAACATCGTTTGAAAGGATTTACCGCCCCGTGGTACCTCGTTTGCCTGGTTGCATCCCTTGCGTTGCCGAGTGTCTCGATGGGACAAAGCAAACTTACATTTGCGTTTGCCGAGAACTCACCGCCTCACAGTTTTATCCATGACGAGAAGGCTGACGGGCTGCTCCCCGATTTGGTGCAGCTAGTGTTTCGTTTTATCCCTGACTACACCGCGGAAAGTGTGGTGGTGCCGTGGTCGAGGGCGCAGTACAACGTCAGGCTGGGCTATACAGATGGCCTTCTGACCTATCCGTCGAAGGAGCGACAGAAATACGCCATATTTTCAGCTAGGCCGCTTTTCACTCAGGACTATGGCTATCTGGTTTACTCGGCTCATAACCCCAATAAAGATCTTATCGAAACAGCTTCCAGCTTCGCTGACTTGTCCAGCCTGAAGGTGATTGTCGAGCAAGGTTCAAAATGGGAAGAAGACAACATTCCCGACTATCTGGAGCGTGTGCCGGGCCGGGACGCGGATATCAGGATGCACCTTCTCATGCTTCGGCAAGCCGGAGATTTTATGGTGCAGCCCGCTGAAGATGCCCAATTCATCGCTCGAAAATTTGGTTACTCGGAGAACCTGAAAGTTCGCAAGGTTGATTTCATTCCGAATTCCCGGATCCCCTTTCATCTTGGCGTTTCGCGAGAGCGCCTGCCTGCTCAGGATGTGATCAATCAGGTTGACCAAGTCATGCAGGAGTCTGAGTTCCAGTCACAACTGAACACCCTTACCGAAAGCTATCGATAAGGCGGGTTGTTGCACCCCAGTTCTCGCGGGCTGGGGGCGAGATTGGCCAAGGATATACTCAGGTAAGTCGCTCAGGGTTGATCATCGTTCGTATTCCACCCCCCCCCATCGCAAGATGAGCAGTTTGCAGATTCTGGATATATTAAATTGCGTTAACTGAATTACTATGGCGCCAGGCGTCCTTCGGCGTTTGGTGTTTGTTTCTGAGGTATACAACGAAGTGCGCGCATGCAGTAGCCATTTTTTCGTTCTTGAGCATTATCTTCGCATAGCCACCCGAAAGCCCGAGAACTGGCTCTCTACTCTGAGGGTGCTGACCGGCAGCCCGAGATTGTCACAGGAATTTGAGCCATCGGCTTTGCCGGATGCTTTTTGTGCTCGTATGTCCTTTCTGCCAGCTGAATCCATCAACCTGTGCGGGCTATACGTCAACTCAGCGCTTAACGTCTTCGGCCTCAATGCTGGCAAAGAGGCTATTATTATGCCTGTTGAAGGGGCGGTGGAATTCAAGGTAGGAGATCGAAGCTTTGTCAGTGCCCCCGGCATTCCTTTTGTCCTCGAGCCTAATGTGGAGTTTATTGCCAATCTGTCTCCTGATACACATGTCTTTATTGTTCAGATGGGCACTGAAACGACCTCAGATCGCTGTTTTTCGTTTGAAAACGGTGATCTGAATCTCGGGAAAATTCTCGATTCCTACCTGGTTGAAACACCATTCTTCAAAAGCCATGCTCATGCTGTTGATCGAAGTACCCGGTTTGAGCAGGCACTGTTGGCCTATTCCCGGCGGGGCGTCTCTGATACCCATGGGGCTGACGCCAGGGTTTTGGTGGATGATGATCGTCGGTTGTGTCGTGCGCTGGTACTGATCAATGAGCGCCTTTATGAAGGCATTGAGCTTGAATCCATTGCGCGGGATTCTGGGCTCAGTTTGAGAAATCTTTATTACCTGATGAAAAAATACACTGGCATGACGCCCTCAGGCTATTGCCGGTCACGTCGTTTGATCAAAGCCAGGGAATCGCTGATCCGGAACCATCCGGAAGATCGCCGGGTATCGGGCCACGCGCTGAAGTGGGGGTTTAACCATCTGGGGCGCTTCTCGTCTTACTATTTTGAGCATTTTGGAGAGTATCCCAGCGATACCACCCAGTGTCTTGAATCAATGACAAGGCACGCCGAGCAAGTGGTTTCCGCCGAGTATACGGTGGCCGGGCAGAAACGACGGTGTTTTAGCTGCGTGACCACCGATACTGAGGATAACAACAATTAATTCCTGGTGACTAAAGCCTGGCTAATCCTGGTGGGAGTTCTTGATGTCGATGAACTCTTCAATGTTCTCCCTGAAAACCTGCACCAACTGCGGGTCAAAGTGTTTGCCGCTGTTATCCTCTATCAGCTGGAGGGCATCCTCAATAGGCCAGGCTTTCTTGTAGGGCCTCTCAGACGTTAAGGCATCGAACACGTCTGCCAGAGCAGCAATCCTTCCGGTAATCGGAATAGCTTCTTCTTTCAGGCCGTGGGGGTAGCCGGAGCCATCCCACTTCTCGTGGTGGCTGATGGCAATTTCACGGGCCATGACCAACAGTTCGCTGTTGTTCCCCTCCAGCAGCCCCGCGCCAATCTCTGCATGGGTTTGCATGATTTGCCATTCTTCGGGGTCCAGTTTGCCTGGTTTAAGCAAGATGGCATCTGGAATGCCAATTTTCCCGATGTCGTGCATGGGGCTGGCATTCAGGATCAACTCGCATTTTTGCTCTGGCCATCCCAGTTTCTTGGCCAACAGAGCGCACATTTTGCTCATCCGGATAATGTGGTTGCCGGTTTCTTCATCCCGGTACTCTGCAGCGTGGCCTAACCGGCGAATGACTTCGAGCCGAGTCTCCTGAAGCTCCTGTGTCCGCTCCTGAACAAGTGCTTCCAACTGAGCTTTTTGCTGGTGAACCATTCGGCGCGCCGTGTAGGCGTCCAGAAAATTTCTGACACGCATCAGCAATTCTCTGCGGTCAAACGGCTTGCTGACGAAATCCCGCGCACCGGCTTCCAGGGCTCTTAACAGGTAATCCTGTTGGTCTTGGGCCGTCAGAATGACAATAGGTGGGAGCAGCGGGTCTTTCAGGCTGCGCAGCTGTTTCATGACTTCATAGCCGTCCATCTGCGGCATGTTCAGGTCGAGCAGAATCAAAGATGGCGGCTGCTCCTGATAGGCCGAAATAACCTCTTTGGGATTTCGGAACAGAGCAAGATTGGTATAGCCCTCAGCGGAAAG
>JAVLAV010000037.1:2605-28461 GCA_031580735.1 Marinobacter sp. | reverse complement strand
CTTGAAGGCATACTGTTTCTTTGCCAGATCCAGCAGGCTCTCGTCACCGGTTTCTTCCAGCACTATGGCAAAAATGGCCTTTCCATCCGTCTGAAAACGCTTGCAGGTGAACGGGTAGGCCTGGTGGAACATCTCCCGTGCATGCGCCGAAGCCCGGCGAATGGCTTGTAAACTGACGCCATGGCGCCGGAATGCATGCACAAAGCGAATTTCCAGTAGGTCGTGAAAACCCAGAGCCTGCTCCGCTTTGCCTTCCAGTTGGGGATGCCAGAGGCCGGAATAGTGTTTAGAGCCAGACGAGTAGCCGAACAGCCAGCGCCGAATCTGGGGTGCAGGAATCTGGGTATAGGCAGCTGCCTCGGCGGGTGTGTACAAACCCACTCCAAGGAGACTCGCTTCTAGGTCATTGATATCGTGATGGCTTCCCACAATTCACCTGCGTACCGCTGGTTTATCAAATATACTCAAGGAACTTTAGCATATCGTGGCTTGGACAGCTTTTGTTGTCCGAAGGATTTGTTATTTCAATCATAGGCTAGGTGTGTCCACTAGACCGGGGGAAGTCCATTTAACGCTATCAGGCGTCTACTGTATCGGGGGCTTGCCAAACAGAGGTGAGCTTTTTGGGCGAAGAAATACACCTCTATTATGGACAAAAAGGGCTACGACACAGGATTGATTCGTTACACGAGTGACAGGGAGTTGCAGGGGGCGGTGTCCGTTGAGCCTGAAGCCGTGCGAGTAGAGATCTCCTACCAAGGAGGATGTTTTGGAATGTTGCTTTATATTTTCAAGTAGTTACCAACTTTATTACTGCAGATTCCGGTGACTCTCGGTCTGATTTCCTCTGGAGTTACCAATTTTATTTATTTTTTTGAATGATCGGGTGCGATAAAGTAGCGGCTGGGAGTCACATTTTGTTACCAACTTTAACTCTGTTCTCACAAATGAGTGAGGTGTTTTAAGTGCTGATTGAGCTCACGCATACAACGCCGCACACTCAAGAGGTTCGAGGAATTTACATTCCTTTATGACAAACAGCGGGCAGACATCGAAATCCCTCCGGGAACGTTTGGGTGAATTTCACTACCTTTTGGAAGGTGGTGACGACCTTTGTGTTGTTGTTAATGCTGAGTATCGCTATCTGTGGGCCAATCAAGCGTACACAGAAATGTACGGGCTCCAGCCAGAGGGAATTGAGGAACACACTATACCAGAGGTGGTTGGCGAGGATTATTTCAAGCGAACCGTGAAACCCCGGATTGATCGCTGCTTTGCCGGAGAAATCCAGCGCTACGAGACCGAACGGAACTGTCCCGGCCTGGGATGGCGCAAACTTCTGGTGCGTTATTATCCTATCGACATTCCCGATAAACCGGAACGCCTGCTCGGTGCGGTCATTAGCGACATAACCGAGATTCGTGAGCGCGATCAAGAGCTGCGCAAAATGGCCCATATCACGGAACAAAGCCCCGGCCCGATTGCGGTTACCGATCTTGAAGGTCGCATTGAGTATGTCAACCCGGCCTTTGAGCGAATCTCGGGTTATAGCCTCGAGGAACTGATCGGCGATACGCCAGCCCGAATTCAGAGCGGTTATACACCGGCTGTTGCCTACCAAGAACTGTGGGAAACGATTTCCGCTGGCAAGGTCTGGGCCGGCGAGTTACAGAACCGGCGCAAGGACGGCACCCTGTACTGGGAGTCCGAAGTCATTTCGCCGCTCACCGACGAGGCAGGGAAAATCACCAACTATGTCGCCATCAAACAGGATATCACTGCGCTAAAGGAAGCCGAGCAGGAACTCAGTCGAATAGCTTTCTACGACCCGCTGACCGGCCTCAATACACGCATCGGCTTCACTCGCCGGCTGCAGTATCGTATTGAGCAGCACGGCTGGCCAGTTTCGGGAGCCCTGGCGACGTTTAACATTGCCGCTCTGCGTGATATCAATGATGCCTATGGTCACGAGATTGGTGACTCGCTGCTGGCTGAATTTGGTCGACGGCTGTCTGAGCAGCCAGGCGAGCAGGTTCTGGCCGGTCGTATCGGCGGCGACGAATTCACCCTGTTTCTTCTGCCAGCTCAAGACGAGGAGCTGGAGTCATATTTGAACCGGTTGTTTGATTCGTTGTCAGTTCCGTTTGAGCTTGCCGGTGTCAATGTCGAGATCGAATTCCGGCTCGGCTATACACGGTTCGGTAAGCGTCAGCGTCCGATTGAAGACTTGTTGCGTGAGTCGGAACGAGCGTTGTCACTACATCGTCAGAACTCGTCCTTACCCTGGATCGCCTACAGCAAACGGATTCAGAGGGAGACTGAGAAACGAATTGAGTTGACCCGCGAGCTGCGCTCCGCGGTCGCTGATGGCCAGCTTGAATTGCATTTCCAGCCCAAGGTGGATTTGGCAACGGGTACACTCATTGCCTGCGAAGCCCTTATTCGCTGGAATCACCCTGTGCGGGGGCTGATTTCCCCGGCAGAGTTCATTCCCATCGCAGAGCAAAGCCAACTGATCGGACCGATCGGCGACTGGGTTTTGCGCCGGGCCTGTCAGCACCTGCGCGACTGGCGGGATGCCGGCCTGCAGCCTGTGCGCGTGGCTGTGAATGTGTCCGTGGTCCAGTTCCAGAAGGGGGATTTCGCAGGGCTGGTACGCTCCATTCTCGATCAATCTGGGGTGGCACCAGAAGAACTGGCGCTGGAAGTCACAGAAAGTGTGTTTGAACACGAATCGGAAGTTTTGCTGACCCAGATGCACGAGCTGCGAGATATGGGTGTATGGCTGTCGCTGGATGATTTTGGCACCGGCTATTCATCGCTACTGTATTTGCAACGGTACCCCTTTGACGAGATCAAGATCGACCAGGGGTTCATATTCAGTCTTCTGGAAGATCCCTTTTGCCGCAACATCGTCGAAACGGTATTGACCCTGGCGAAGGCACTGAACGCAGAAATCATAGCAGAAGGCATAGAATCAGCTGCGGTGAGTGAGACTCTTCTGGCAATGGGCTGCCGCTCCGGGCAGGGCTTCTTCTATAGCGTGCCGCTGGAGGCGGAAGATTTTCAGTGGTTACTGGAACAGCGAAGCAAGCTCCCACTTACGACTCACCACGGCCATTAAAAGGCGTGCAAGATGAACGATAAAGAAACGAAATTGCAAAAGCGCAAGACCGGCATTGTCGGCCTGGATAATGTCACCGGGGGGGGTTGCCATCCGGCCAGGCTACGCTCGTGCTTGGCCAGGCCGCAGCGGGTAAGACAGTCCTGGGCCTGCAAATTCTGGCCAGCGCCATTGAACGCGGTGAGGGCGGGGTGTTCGTAACATTTGAGGAATCCCCGGCGCAGGTGAGGCGCGATGCAGCGTCATTCAAGTGGGGGCCGACACTCCTGGAGTCTGATCAGTGGCAGTTGATCGACGCCAGCCCTCGCTTCGGTGCCGAGGCAGCGGGCGACTTTGATATCGAGGGCCTGCTGAGCATCGTTCGGGCGTCCGTTGCAAAGACGCGAGCGAACTGGATTGTGTTCGATGGCATTGACCAGCTATTGCAGTATCAGCCGGATCCGCGAGTCGCCATCGATCAGGTTCGCCGAATCAACGAATATTGCGAAGACAATGGTTGGACGCTACTGCTCAGTGGCAAGGCTACTGGCGACAGCATGGCGCCAGCCCATCTGGAGGGCGTTGAGTTTCTGCTATCGGCAACTCTGGTGCTCTCCGCGCGAATGGTTAAGCAACAGCTGAACCGTTCGCTGCGCATCGCCAAGCTCCGGGGTTCCGCGCATGTAGCTGATGAATTGCCGATGATTATGGACAACGAGGGTATCCAGCTCCCCTACAACGAGCACCTCCCCGTTAATGAGGTGGTAGCGAGTAACGAAAGGCTCAGCACCGGCATCAATCGCCTGGACAAGCTGCTTGACGGCGGTATCTACCGGGGATCGAGCCTGTTGATTTCCGGCCGGCCCGGTACTGCCAAAAGCACCCTTTCAGGCAGTTTCGCAGAGGCCGCCGCCCGGCGCGGTGAGCGGACGTTGTATGTAAGTTTTGACGAAATGGAAGCGCCATACGTGCGTAACCTGTCCTCGGTCGGGATCGAATTGCGGGGCCCGATTGAAGCCGGGCTGGTCAAGTTCGAGGATCTGTCCGCCTACGCCTTGCGGGTGACCGAACACTTTCTGGTTCTGCGACGCCTGCTTGACTCGTTCGACCCTCATTGCCTGGTCATCGACCCTGTCTCTGCGCTGCTCAAGGCCAGCGGCGCCGAAGGCGCGGACATGGCGACCGAACACCTGATAGATCTGGTCCGGCGCCGGGGCATAACCACCGTGCTCACCTCCTTGAGCGGTGTAGAGGATCCCGAGGGTGAGGCCACTCTGGGACAGGTCTCGACCCTCGCGGATAGCTGGATTGTACTCGACTATAACGTGCGTGGCGGCGAACGAAACCGCTCTTTGTCGATTGTAAAGTCACGGGGATCAGCCCACTCCAACCAGGAGCGGGAACTGCTACTCTCGAACAAGGGCGTCGACCTTGCCGATGTTTACGAATACGGCTCCGAGGTGCTGATGGGCACTGCACGCGCGACCAGAGAGCGTGAGGATGCGGCAGCTGAGCGCCGTCGGCAACTGGAGCGCAAACAGCGTCGACTGGACATTGAAAGGCGGATGGAACAGGTTGAGCGGGAACGCCGTATCCTGGCAGCCGAGATGGAGCTGGAGAAAGAGGAATCGGCCGAAACCGATCATTTGGAGCGGATTCAACGCCAGCAGATCAAACAGCGGCGTGATCCCGGGCAGGAAAACCCGGCTACGCCCGCCGTCAGTGATGAAGGAGAACCGTTATGAACGCTATCCGGAAACAAACCGGCGAGGCTGCATTGCCGGTACTGATGCTGTTCGTAACAGGTTCCGCACCACGCTCGCAACGTGCGCGGGCTAACATCACCCACATGCTTGAGTGCCTCAATTGCCAAAATATCAGACCATACGAGATTGATCTGCTGGAGCAGCCTGAGCAAGGCATCAAACACTCGGTGTTTGCCACACCTTCCTTGCTGAAGGTTAGCCCGACCGGTGAGGTTTCGGTGCTCTATGGTGACCTCTCGGAGGAAGACCGGCTTCGTCGTTTTTTATCCGATTTAAATGCAGACGGTTAGACAATGGTTGTTGATGATATCCGCGACTGCTCAGAGTCTCCGGATAGCCAGGCAGCTCATTTACCGGACCGGCTTTACCGCATCCGGGATTTTCGGGAATTCGGTCAGGATTACGATATTGACTACCGCTTCCCCGAGGCTCCCGCTGAAAGCGGGCAACAGGACCAGTCGATAGTTGCTGAGGGCCGGATATCGCAATACGCCCTGAATTCCGGCTTCCGGTTTACTTTTTCCGACCTTGCCATCCTCCAGCCTTATGAGTCTGTGTCTTTTGGGCATGCCCCCTTGCTGTTATTAATTGTTCTGGACGGTACCGTTCGGTTTAAAATAGGGGCGTTGGAGCGGGAGCTGAAGCCGGGTATGGCGGTTACCATGCAGCTACATCCGGAATACGCGTTGCAGGCCTCGCAGCCCGCTCAGGCGCGTTTGCTGACGACAACCCTGGCCTTTGACCCCAAGGCTGCCCATGTGGGACGCGGCGCTTCACCCTCTCTGTATGAACTCTTGTCACGTGCAAAAGCACCACTGCATACCTGGAACGTGCCCTTACCGCTACAACAACAGCTTCGGGAGAGCGGCAATCTGAGCCTGCCGGGGATACGACAGAATCTGGTTTTCGAAGGATTAGCCCTGCAGCTGGCGGGGCTGGGAATCCCTGCCTCGGCGGAAGCTGTGCCGGTATTCTCATCGGTACCCGAACAACAGCAGAAGCGGCTTGAACTGGTTAGACAGCATCTGGAGTTTTCTCCGGATAAAGACCATCGTCTTGAGGATCTGGCCCGGCTCGCAGCCATGAGTGAAAGCGGACTGAGGGCGAAATTCCGCGTTACCTATGGCGTGTCGGTCTTTGACTACTGGCGGCGGTGTCGTCTTGAACTGGCCCGACAATATCTGGAGCAAGGCTTCAGCGTTCAACAAACCGCCCATAAGGTCGGGTATAAACACGCCACCAACTTTGCGACTGCGTTTCGTCGTCAGTTTGGCCTGCCCCCGAAAAACCGACCAAAAACCCGTCAGATTTAGCGCTGCGCAAAGGTTTTTTGCGTTTCCTAATACCAAAACATGCACCTTAATCATAATAATTCGCATTAACTTTTGTGCATAACCAAGTCTTGGTATTTACCCGGAGCAGTCCTTTATGAATCTGACGCTAACTCATCGATCTTTTTTCAAACCCTCCACGCTGGCTCTTGCCATCGCGGGTAGTATTTGGAACATCACAGCTTATGCTCAGGAGGAGTCTGTTACCGAACTGGATGCCATTGAAGTGTCTGCTGAGGATGCGTCGAACACTGGCACGGCCCCCATCGACGGCTACACCCCGGAAGCAACAGTGACCGGCACCAAAACAGCCACGGACATCAAAGAGGCTCCTCAGTCTATCAGCACGGTGACGGCTGATGAGATACGCGACCAGAACGCGGCCAATCTGGGCGAAGTATTGCGTTATACCGCCGGGGCACGGGGTGAAACGTTTGGTTTTGAACCGCGGACCACGTTCCTGCGGATTCGCGGCTTTGATGTTGCCACCAGCGGCCTGTTCCGGGATAACCTGAAGCTGGCCAATCCGAATTTTGTAGCCGGTTATAGCCTGGAGCCCTATGGCGCTGAGCGGATTGACGTGCTCAAAGGTCCGTCCTCCGTGCTGTACGGGCAGGCCGGCCCGGGTGGCCTGGTGAACTATGTATCCAAGCGCCCGACGTTCGACACTCGTCGCGAAGTTCGGGTTGAGACAGGCAGTAACGACCTGGTGCAGGGACAGTTTGATCTCAGTGGCGCAGTGAATGAGAGCGATACACTGGCGCTCCGGTTGGTGGGCCTGGTTCGTGACAGCGAGACCCAGGTGGACTACGTCAACAATGACCGCAAATACCTGGCCCCAAGCCTGACCTGGCAGCCCACGGATGACACTCGCCTTACTCTGCTGGCCCATTGGCAGTATGACGATACCCAGCCTTCCCAGCGCTACCCGCTGGAAGGAACTCTTGAGTACAACCCCAACGGCGAGATTCCGGATAACCGGTTTACCGGTGAGCCCGGCTACGATGAGTACTCCCGTCGCGAGAGTGCGATTGGCTACGAGTTTGAGCACCGCATCAGCGACGGCGTAACGGTTCGTCAGAATGTTCGGGACTATCGGAACGATGTAGATGATCGCACCATCTATACCACCGGCCTGCTGGCGGACAAACGCACCATCACTCGTGCCCGCTGGGACAGTTTCGGCCGGATTGATGGCTTGACTCTGGATAACCAGCTCGAAGTAAAAGCTCAGACCGGCTTAGCGGATCATACGGTGCTTGTTGGCGTGGACCATCAGGATATTGAAACCAGTTCGCGCCAGTACTACGTTGCAGCCACCAATCTGGATATCTTTGACCCGGTATATGGAGATCCCATTCCGGATGCACCCCTTTACGCATCTAAGGACAGTGAACTGAAGCAAACCGGAGTCTACCTGCAGGACCAGATTGGCATAGACCAGTGGACGGTCACGCTGGGTGGTCGTTACGACCAGGCTCGAACCACCACACTTGACAATATGAGCGGTACCACCGCGCACCGGGACGACGAAGAATTCAGTGGTCGGGCTGGCGTGACTTACCAGTTCGAGAACGGACTGGCTCCCTATATCAGTTATATGGAGTCATTCCTGCCAAATACCGATGTAGACGCAAGTGGTAACCCGTTTGATCCTGAAACGGCTCATCAGTATGAGGCGGGTATTAAGTACCAACCCTTCGCTGATGCACTTTTAAGTGTGGCCTACTTTGATCTTACCCGGAAAGACTACATCACCAATCATCCGGTAACGGGCAATTCAGAACAAACCGGTGAGGCTCGCTCCAGGGGGATTGAGCTGGAAGCCCGCGGTGAGCTCGTCCAAGGCTTCGATGTTGTGGCCAGCTACACCTATACAGATGCTGAGATCACTAAAACCAGTAACCCTACAGAGAAGGGCGAGCCTCTAGAGTACACGCCAGAGCATGAGGCGGCCCTCTGGGGTAAGTACACGTTCAGCGCCGGACCGGTTTCCGGACTGGGCATTGGTGCCGGTGTCCGCTATATCGGTGACAGCTATGGCGGCTACTCGGGCGGTCCCAATGACCTGCTGGAAGTGCCCAGCGTAACCCTGGTGGATGCCACCATCACCTACGATCTTGGTCAGGTCTCGTTGGGACTGCACGCCCAGAACCTGTTGGATGAAAAGTACGTGGCCACCGCTTTCGGCAGCCAGTGGGGTAGCTCCGGCACCTACGGCACCCGTCGGGAAGTGACCGGTTCAATGACCTATCGCTTCTGATCTCAGCTCAACGATGACCGCACGGACGCGGCCATCGTTAACCCCCCTCTCCGGCATCTGGAAAAGGCATTGTGGTGGCGCGCCGGTGGAACACTATCGGACGGTGAGTCGGGTCGCGAACCAGCATTCGGACGCCGTGGCTCCTTCGTCAAGGTCGGCACAGGTGTCCGCCCGGTATATTTCCCGGGGTTCACATCGTACCTCCAGTGTGCCCCCGGTCTCGTTTGCGTAGTGCCACTGAACGGGGAGGTCGACGGAACCATCCTGGTTGTTAACAGTCTGGCCTATTGCCAGGGTCGCAGTAAGCTCCTGCTCTTCCAGCCATTTCAGTGCGGCAGTCTCGGCGCACTGTTGGACGGGCGTGAGTCTGCTGGATCCCCGGTAGCAGGGCAGGTAGGGGTGTCCAGCTGCTTCGTGCTTCAGTAGCGGGCCCACATCGTCCTGTGAAATGCGGCCGTATTTCCGCAATGCCGGGAACACGATGACACTCGCCGCCAGCCGGCAACCTCCAAGGTGTGAGCTTTCCCAGATGTCTGCGTCACTCGCCGTATGCTCAGCTTCCCGGACCAGTGCCCGATAAGTGGCATATCCGAATTTGGCACAGCATTTATCTTTCTTGCCATGGGTACAACAGAGAAACAGACTGGACGACGGGCGCACCGGTGCCCACCTGCTCAGGGAACGATTGGCACCGAGTGTCTCCAGAAAATCCGGCAGCGCCTCGCGCTTGATGTCGAAACACAGGTTTTCGGGAAACAGGTAAACGCGGTGGAGGTGCTCGGGCGCGCCCTGGCGATGAATGAGATTCACCCGGCGCCCGGCTTCTGCGAGGGTCTCAACCTGATTCTTAAGCTCCGGATCCATATCCGTGGCTATTCGTAAACTTCGGGCCCATTTTCGCCGGGGCCAACTGATCAGAAGATTACGTTCAGGGTGCGTACCTGTACCGGCAAGCGGGTCACCTGCGTTCATGCTTTCAACAGCACAGAATTGCTGATGGCTCCTCATTCGACAATCGGCTCCCGCGATGGGCGCCGGGCAGGCGATGATTCAGTTTTTGCGCTGCGCTTGATGGGAACACAGATCGGGCGCCCGTTCATCGGATCCGTCATGACGTCTGCGTCCAGGCCAAAGACATCGTACAAGGCTCGTCTATTGAAAACCTCTGATGGCGCGCCGCGATGCAGAATTTTTCCACGGCGCATCAACACCAGCTCGTCGGCATAGGCGGCTGCAAGGTTAAGGTCGTGGAGAACAACCAACAGGGTTCTTCCATGGTGGTGACAAAGCTCTGCGAGCAACTCCATCAAATCCACCTGCACCTTGAGGTCAAGAAAAGTCGTTGGCTCATCCAGCAACAGCCATTCTGTTTCCTGGGCCAGAACCATGGCAATCCAGCAGCGTTGTCTTTGCCCGCCACTCAACGAATCCACCGGGCGGTCGGCAAATCCGATGACATCGGCTGCGATCATGGCTTTCTCAACCGCGGCCTGGTCTGCCCGTGACCATTGGCGGATCAGTGACTGGTAGGGAAAGCGCCCAAGGGCCACCAGCTCACGAACAGTCAGGCCATCAGGCGCATTGGGGCTTTGCGGCAGAACACCCAGGCGGCGTGCTATCGCACGTGTGGATTGGCGGTGAATATCCAGCTTGTCCAGAAGCACCCTCCCTTTGCGGGGAGTCAGGGTGCGTGCCAGCGTTTTCAGGAGCGTGGATTTGCCGGAACCGTTCGGGCCGAGAAGTACCGTGAGCTTTCCGGGCGCCAGATGAAAATCGACGTCATCAAGGATCACGGTTTCGCCGTAGTCGACACAGAGGCTCTGGCCCTCGAGCGAGCAGGAGGAGCTATCCGCAGAGATGTGGGATTGTGGGTCTGGATCGGTCATGGAGTAGTCGCTTTGAATATAGCGTAGATGATAGTATTACGCATTCTCATTAGCAAACAGGCAACGGTCAAATATGTTCAACCCGTTTGCTTTCCTCTCTGGAAAGCGATTAGTGCTGCCGGTGTTTCTACTGATTCTTGGAGGTGTGGTATCGGCATCGGAAGCACCGGAAAACACAGTGACCGTAAAACACGCCCTTGGTAAGGCCCGGATTAGTGCGAACCCAACCCGGGTTGTCTCGCTTTATCAGGGCGCAACCGACACGGCCGTGTCCCTGGGCATCGAGCCGGTTGGCGCCGTTGAATCCTGGACTGAAAAACCCTTTTATCGCTATATACGCCCGGCATTAACCGATGTCCGTGTGCTCGGGCTGGAAACGCAGCCCGACCTGGAAAGCATTGCCTGGCTGGACCCGGATCTCATCGTGGCCGCACGTAACCGGCATCAGGCGATTTATCCGTTACTCCGGCAGATCGCCCCGACCGTGGTGATCGACGACGTCTACGATTTCAAAACTCTGTTGAAACTGATGGCAAAGGCCACCGGCAAGGAGCAAGTGGGGCAATGTCTGCTCCGCCACTGGCAGGCGCGCACAAGGGATTTTCGGTCACGGATCCAGCGGAAATTGGGCGATGCCTGGCCCCAGGAAGTGGCCATATTGAGTTTCCGGGCTGATCACGCTCGAATTTATTACGGCGGCTTTGCCCGTACGGTGCTCGATGAACTGGGGTTTTCAGCGCCTTCCGCCCACCGCAAGGACGATTGGGGAATCAAACTCACCAGTGAGGAAAGCATCCCCGCCATGGACGCCGAGGCGATATTTCTGTTCATGCAGGACGACCCCGCAGTAAAGCGCACCTTCAACCAATGGACGGACCACCCATTGTGGCAAAACCTCGAAGCGGTAGGTGCTGGCGAGGTATACCCGGTCAACCCGGTGCTCTGGAATATGGGGGCCGGTATCCTGGCGGCCAATCTTATGCTGGATGAGGTGTACCAACATTATGGTCTGGCGAACACCTTGCCGAAGGCTGACCTTGCATGCTGAACCCCAGGACCACGAAAGCTCTGTGTCTGTTGGTCAGTCTTGGCCTGGTTGGCACGACCCTGGTGGCCAGCCTGATACTTGGCCAGATCCCGGTATCCTTCCATGATCTCTACGCCAGTTTGTTTGCCTACAGTCCCGGCGATCTGCGACATCTTGTTATATGGTCTGAACGAGTACCGCGGACGTTAATCGCTCTGGTGGTGGGAGCGGGTCTGGCCGTAAGCGGAGTGCTCATGCAGTCTCTTACCCGTAATCCGCTGGCTTCGCCGGGGATTCTGGGGATCAATGCTGGAGCTTTGTTTTTCGTGGTTGTCGGGGCAAGTCTGTTCAGCCTGACAGCGCCTTCCCAACTGATCTGGCTTGCTTTTATCGGGGCTGGTGTTGCGGCGTCACTGGTCTATTTTCTCGGGCACGAACCCGGGCGTGGTATCTCTCCTGTCAGGATTGTGCTGGCGGGTGTTGCCCTCACAGCCATGTTTGTTTCGTTTGCCCAGGGGCTGCTTATTCTTAATCAGGAGCGATTCGAGAGCCTGTTGTTCTGGATTGCCGGTTCGGTGTCAGGACGCAGTCTGGATGCGGTGTCGCCACTGCTGCCGGTGATCGGTGTCGGGCTTTTTCTCAGCCTGTTGCTCAGTCGGCAGCTTAATTTGCTGGGGCTTGATGACGAGCTCACTCAGGGGCTTGGCATGAACGTGGGCCAGATCCGCCTTCTGACAGGTCTTTTGGTCATTCTTCTGGCTGGTACCTCGGTTGCAATTGCAGGGCTCATCGGGTTTGTGGGGCTTATCGTTCCCCACATTGCCCGTGGTGTGGTTGGCCCGGATCACCGCTGGCTGGTCCCGGCTTCGGCTTTGATCGGAGGGGCGCTTCTGATGGGGTCTGATACTCTCGCCCGATTGCTTATCCCGCCCCGCGAGGTGCCAATCGGCGTGGTCACCGCCCTGATGGGAACACCGCTGTTTCTCCACCTGGCGCGCCGTTCCGGAAGCCGCTTATGAGCAAAGCGCTGATCTTTCGGGGACGACAGGACGGCTGGTCTGTTCGGGTGCATCCGCAGCTGCTGGCAGTCTGTCTGGGACTGCTTTTACTACTTTGCCTCAGCGTACTGACCTCGCTCTCTCTGGGCAGTCACCCAACGCGCCTCCCGGATGTTGTGAGGGTACTGCTGGGAGCGGATAGCCTGGAGGGCATCCGTCTGATCCTTCTGGAAATCCGTCTGCCGAGGGTTCTGGTCGCTGTTCTTGCCGGCGGCGCCCTTGGTGTTGCCGGATTGATTCTTCAGGGGCTGGTCCGTAATCCCCTGGCGTCGCCGGATGTGATCGGAGTAACCAGCGGTGCTTCTACGGCAGCGGTGTTTACGCTGTGGCTCACGGGCAGTGCCGGCACAACATCCCTTCTGGTGCCTGCGGCTATTGCCGGCGCTTTTGGTGTCACCGTGCTCCTGGTTGCCCTGACATGGAAGGGAGGCGTGAGCCCAACGAGGTTGGTTCTGATCGGTATTGGATTGGCGGCAGGCCTTTCTGCGATTACCACTCTTTTGTTGGTTATCAGTCCTGACGCAACAGCAATGACGGCTTACATCTGGCTGACCGGAAGTCTGTACGCGTCACGCTGGGGAGATGTCATCGGGCTGTCACCGATTTTTATCACCGGCCTTATTCTGGCTTGCGCCGTAGCCCGTCACCTTGATCTTCAGGCTTTGGGTGACGACCTGGCGCTGGCGGCTGGCAGCAACCTGAATGCCAATCGTCTGGTGCAATTGCTGCTTGCGGTTCTGTTAGCCGGATCGGCGGTTGCCTACACCGGCGCGCTCAGCTTCATCGGACTGCTTGCGCCGCACATGGCGCGTCGTCTGGTCCGGACCGGACATACAGGACTTACCTTGATGAGTGCGCTCCTGGGAGGGTTGATACTGGTCTGGGCGGATCTGGCCGGCCGTTTTCTGTTCATGCCCAGGGATCTGCCTGCCGGCTTGTTTGTTGCCGGTGTCGGTGCGCCTTTCTTTGTATTTCTCCTATACCGGCTCAGACGGCAGGGTTGATGCGGGGTGTTCAGCAAGAAACCGGGACGCAGAACGCCCCGGCAGGAAAGCATGCAGTGAGTGTCAGGAATGAGTGTCAGAAATCGTATTGGTAACCAAGCGTGACGGTTCTGCCACGGCCCCGGAAGTAGTAGTCGTCACTGGCACGTGCCGCCTGGGAGTAATAGGTGATATAGGACTCATCAAGCAGGTTCTGGATGCCTAAAGACACTTTTCCGGCACCGGTCTTGTACGCCATGGAGGCATCGAACAGGCCGTAGCCATCAAAGTCGAGGGTATCATCTTCCACATCCCGGTCCAGGAAGTGGCTGTATTGCAGATGACTGGACAATGCCTGAGTCCACGCGGCGGACCAGGTTGTGCGAAGGGTTTCGGGCGCAATATTGATGCCGGTCAGCGCCTGATCAACCTTACCATCGCCGTCGGTATCCGATTCGCCTTTGGCATAGCTGTAGGTGACCCCAAGCCGGTGGCTCGGATTGATATCGGCTTCAGCGGTGACTTCCCACCCTTCGATTTCGGTTTTTTCACGGCTGCCAACCCACACGCCATTTTCTTCGGTCAGTCGCTCACCAAAGTCCGAATCGGATTGGTAATAGGAAACGTCCAGTCGATAGTTTCCCCAATCCATGCGAGTACCGATCTCACGGTTATCCGTAACGATGGGCTGCAACTGAAGAAGGGTATCCACATCCTGACCCGGCGTGCCAATACCACGCAGAACCCGGCCGACATCGGGCATACCGAAACCTTCAGAATAGTTGCCATAGACCTGGGCCCAGTCCGTTACCTGGTAGACCACGCCGGCATTGAGCAAGGTCTCGTCAAAGTCCGGACTGCCACCATCGACGGTGACATTATCCTGGGTCACGTTGCTGCGATCGATCGTGTTGTAGGTATCAACCTCCAGTTCGGCCTGCTCGTGACGGACGCCGCCATGAACGGAAAAGCGGTCGGTCACACGCACATCGCCCTGCAGAAATGCGGCAATATTCCGGAAGCGGGATTCGGGCACATAGGTTCTGTCGGTCTCGACCAGCACCTGTGTGGTTTCATCCTGAAGAACATCCAGGCCGGTTGTAAGGGTCAGATGGTTATCGAACAAGCCATCACGGGTTAACGTAAATTTGCCGCCCAGCTTGTCGGATTTGTTTCGTGTCTGGTCAAATTGGGTGTCGCCATTCTCATCCAGGTAGGGAAAATAGGGCGTGGTTGCAAACTGCGCCCGGAAAGACTGGCTGTAGACTTGAGTGTCGACGCGATTTCCCAGCCAGTCGTCATGGGTGTAAGACAAACGAGCCGTGGTGACTTCGTTATAGCCCGGTTCGCCATCCGGATCGCCGGGCTTGGCCGTGGTGGGAATGCCTTTGTCGCGATCGCCGGAGACCGGTTCGTAGTCGCCATTTCCGTCCAGTTCAAAGCGATTGACGAAAAGCTCAATATTCTGGTCGTCGTCAAGCCAATAGCCAACCTTGGCGAGCAGATCGTGGCTCTGGGAATTCTGGAGCTCACCCGGATACGCAATCCCTACCCGCTTGTTCTCACCATCGTAAAAAACACCGCGTTCCTGATAGGTGATGCCTGTCAGGTAGTCCCAATTACCGGATTGCCCGCTCACCCGATAATTCAGCTTGTAACCCTGGCCGTCTGATTTAACGTTATCGTCGGAGGTGATCTGAGCTGATACTGACTGGTTCACGCTGCCACTGTCGGGCTTTCGCGTCACGAAATTGATGATACCGCCGGTGGCCCCGAGTCCGTGCTCTGCACTGGCGCCGTGGATAACCTCAATGCGCTCGACCATGGAAAGATCGATGGTGTAACTGTCTCGGGCGCTGTCGCGAAGCGGATTACTCTGTGGCACGCCGTCAATCAAAAATAACGGGGAACGCCCACGAAAGGTTTCGCCAGCGTTGGACAGTTTTTGGCGACTCGGGGAATACGACGGAATCAGGCTGGCCAGCACCTGCCCCGGATCATTCGTGATAGCAAGTTGCTGCTCGATCTGCTCTCTGGAAATGATTGTGGTTTTCTGGGGCATCTGATCCGCGGTTGCCCGGTTGCGAGTTGCAGACACCACCAGCTCTGGCAGGGGGGATGCATTTGCGTCAAGAGAAGATTGATCCTGACCATGGCTAACTGCCGGTAACACCGCGATACTCGCCAGTACCATCGGGCCCGCTGAAAAAAGTGTTCTCATGTTTGTGCTCGTTCTGGTGTATTGAAAAGCCAAAGACGCAAAGAGGCGGCAGCACCTTTTTGCAGTAGCAAACAATAACCATTTACATTTGCATCTTCAAGTTTAAGCACAAATCAGTGCACGCTCAGGCGTCGCGACCTATCCACCCCGAACCAGCAGATAAACCACCGCAACCGCCAACACTGCCGATAGCCCCTGCCAGAATCTCAGAGGGTGGCGTTCTATCAGTGGTGGCCGGGTTTTGTTCAGGTAGGCGCTATTGGGGTGGCGCAGATCGTAGATGAATTCCGAGAGTTCCTGATACCGCTTGTAGGGATTGGGGTGCAGGGCGTGCCGGAGGGTTTCATCCACCCACGCAGGCGCCAATGGTTCCTCGCGCAGCAGTGAGCGATAACGCAGCTTATGTTGCTGGGCCGGAGTGCGGCATTTGGCCGTGTTGGTGCCGTATGGGAACTCGCCTGACAACAGGTGATAGGCGAGTACCGCGAGCGAATAAAGATCCGAGTTCTGGCTGCCGGCTTCCCCCATGAAGTACTCCGGGGCGGTGTAGAGGGCAGTACCGAGAATCTCTGTGTCGGGCTCAACAATGGCGGATTCGGTGATTCCCGCCACCCGGGCCGAGCCCAGGTCAATCAGCTTTACCGTGCCGGAATCGTCAATCATGACGTTTTCCGGGCGCAGATCCTGGTGCAGAATTTCCGCCCGGTGCAACGCCTGCAGGCCACGGCCAATCTGCTCAATAATGCCGCGTACGGTTTCCAGATCCGGCTTGGGGTTGTCGGTCATCCACTGGCGCAGAGTCTGGCCTTCGATGACTTCCGTCACGGTGTAAAGGTAATTGCGCTGGCGGTTGCTCGGGCCGGGGCGGATTACGTGGGCACTGTTTACCCGCCGGGCAATCCATTCCTCCATAAGCAGCCGTTCGAGGTAGGCGGGATCACCGCCCAGATCAATAGACGGCGTTTTGATGACCACCTGTTCACCGCTGTCATCATCCACAGCCAGAAAGATATGGCTGCGGCTGCTGACGTGCAGTTGTCGGCTGATGGTGTAGCCGTCAAAGTTGTCCCGCGCCTGCAAGGTTGGCGGCAACGGTAGCTCGTCCACCTGCTTCTGCAGATGCGCGCCGCGCTCTGGCAGCTGGTCAACCCGCACCAGTTGCACCGTAAGGTTGTCATCGCTACCGGCTTCCAGAGCGGCGCGTGCCAACAATTCGGCGTGCAGGTCCAGATTGGTGGCATCAATACCACTGTCGCGATTGACCAAGTCGATAATCTGCTCACTGCCGAGCACTTCGTGCACGCCGTCAGTGGTGAGCAGAAACCGGTCACCCGGTTGCAGGGCCAGGGTCAGGTAGTCGATATCAATCTGCGGCCCGGCGCCGAAGGCACGGCTCAGATAGCTCTGCTGTTCACCGTACCAGACACGATGGTCGTGAGTGAGTTGTTCCAGGGCGCCATCACGCAACCGGTAAACCCGGGAATCACCAGCGTGCAGAATGTGCGCCTGGCTACCCTTGAGCACCAGCGCACTGAGGGTGCAGACATATCCCTTGTCCATATCGCTGCGGAAGGGGCTTTGCCGGGTCTGGGAATGCAGCCAGGAGTTGGTGGCCGTCAGTACCTGCCGGGCGGCGTGTTGCACACTCCAGGCTTCGGAAGTGCAGAAATAATCGTCAAGAAAGCTCTTCACCGCTGTTTCACTGGCAATCTGGCTGACAGAACTGGTACTGATTCCATCGGCGACTGCGAAGGCGGCACCCTTGAGACTCAGTTGCGGCTCGGCCGGTATCCGGCAGCCGTAACAGTCCTGATTCTGTGCCTTGTGGCCGGCTTCCGAATACTGGCCGACGCTGAGGGAAAGAGAGTTGCGGGTCATGGTAAGGGATGCTTGCACAAAGAGTCCCGGCCTGAACTCAGGCCGGGACAGGGCGGATTAAGTCAGGGCCGGCTTGGAAACCCTGGAAAGGTCACGCTTCGGCTGGGTGCGAATATGCGTGGTGTAGAGGGTCAGGCCGGTAAAGGCCAGGCCGCCCACCAGGTTGCCCAACACAGTGGGGACCTCATTCCAGAGCATGTAATCCATTACCGAGAAGTTGCCCCCCATGATGATGCTGAACGGGAACAGGAACATGTTGACCACCGAGTGTTCGAAGCCCATGAAGAAGAACAGCATGATCGGCATCCACATCGCCAACACCTTGCCGCCTACATTGGTGGAGATCATCGCGCCAACCACGCCCATGGAAACCATCCAGTTACACAGCATGCCGCGCATGAAAATGGTCAGCCAGCCGGCCAGGCCATACTCCGAATAGCCCAGGGTACGGGATTCGCCAATGCCTATTACCTTCTCGGCAATGGCGCCGCCATCGGTATTGAAGCCCATGGTGAAGACCCAGGCCATCATAAATGCCACGAGCAGGGCTCCGGCCAGGTTACCCAGGAATACCAGCCCCCAGTTACGCAGGATTTGCGCGGGCGATACGCCGGGGCGTTTGTCCAGCAGCGCCAGTGGCGTGAGCATGAATACCCCGGTCAGCAGATCAAAGCCCATCAGGTAGAGCATGCAGAAACCGACCGGAAACAGAACCGCGCCGAGCAGGAAAGAACCGGTTTGCACCGCCACGGTGATAGCGAATACGGCAGCCAGTGCCAGAATAGCACCGGCCATCACCGCCCGGATCAGCGTGTCGCGGGTGCCCATGTGAATTTTTGCTTCACCGGCATCCACCATTTTGGTGACGAACTCGGAAGGGATTAAGTAAGACATACTTTTCACCTCAATTAATATTGAAAATGCTTGTGCTGGGCGAAGGCCGACGAGTTTTTCAGCGCACAAAAAAACGGCGCCCACACCTTCCCTGATTGCTCAGGTGAGTGTTGGACGCCGTTATCCAGTACTGCTCGAATTGTCGCAGGCCGCCTTGGCCCGATTGGTGATGGGGCTGATGCGAAACCAGTGCCATCTTTTTGAAAACGGCATTAAATCGCGTTTAAACAACGTGTTAAAAACTTTCTCAGGAATTGCCTCCGTATTTCAGTGTGCGTCTCTGTGGTGCGGTTTCAGGCCTTATGCACTGCAATAAAGCCTGTTTCGAGGTGGTCGGGCGCTTGATGAAGGCCCGTGCAGGGGCATTGACCGTGGAACGGAACTTGCTGCTCCAGTTAAAGGCGGTTCTATCCCGGCTTCGCCTTCAGGAGTGCAAATAACAATGAGCTTTCAGGTGCCTGGTCAGGCGACCGAACAATTTCTGCTTGCGGCCAAACACGCAGAAATCCATACCCTGGAACAGCTGGCGGCCAGCTGTGAGGTGGTCATGGCGGTCAGCGCCCTGATTCACCAGCTACAGCGTGAGCGGGGCATTTCCAACATCTACCTCGCTTCAAAAGGCCAGCACTTCAGCGAACAGCGGCTGGGGCAGGTCAGGCAAAGTCTCTCCAGTGAACAGAACCTGCGGGGCCTGCTGAACTCGCACTATCTCGACGCAAAAAAACCGGAAGGCAGCCTGCGTCTGCTCAACAGTATTGCGTTCGTCCTGCAGGGTCTGGATAACCTGGCCGCCCTTCGCGCCCAGGTGGACCACCGTAAAATCAGCGCTCTGGAATCCACCCGCGCCTTCTGCCGCCTGATTGCCGGCCTGTTATCCGTGGTATTCGAGGCGGCGGACATCGCCAGCGATCCGGCAGTTACAAGAGTGCTGGTTGCGCTGTTCAACCTGATGCAGGGAAAAGAATATGCCGGGCAGGAACGCGCCTGGGCAGCCATTGGGTTCGCGGCAGGGCGTTTTGACCCCGAGTTATGCGATCGGCTGGGCCATCTGCAGGAAGCACAGCAGCGCAGCTTTGAAGTATTCACCGAATTCTCTTCGGATGAGCTGTGTCAGCAATGGCAGGCGCTGGAAGACAGCAAGGTCACCGCAGAACTGAATCAACTGCGCGGGATGATTCGCCGGCTCTGCCAGGGCGAGCCGATAGCGCCGGAGCTGAGCGAAATCTGGTATGACCTGGCCACCCGCCGCATTGACCAGATGCGGCTGCTGGAAAACGCCCTGGCCGACACCTTGAGATACGTGGGCCAACAGCGAATCACACAGGCCCGTAATGACCTGAACGCCCACCGCAAACGCCTGGAAGCGCTTGCCACCATTGATGCCCCGACCTCGTCTCCGTTAACCATGCTTTTTGATCCGGAGGCTCCGGGTTTGTACGGCGCTGATGCCGTGGCACTGGTGCCTTCCGAGCGCGCTGCGCCGCCGGACCTGGCCCGGTCTGTTTATGACCTGGTGCGCGGGCAGGCCGAGCACATAAAGCAGATGGGTGATGAACTGGATGAAGCAAGGCGGGCGCTCACGGACCGTAAACAGATCGAGCGCGCCAAAGGCTTGTTGATGCACAACCTGAAACTGACCGAAGAGCAGGCCTTCAGGCGTATGCAGAAACGGGCCATGGAGCAGAACACACGCCTTGCCGAGGTGGCCGAAAGCCTGATTGAGGCGGCAGAACAGGTGAAGGAACAGGCCCGGCGTGACAAGCGAGCGAAAAGCCGGTGAGCTGCGTTCTAATAGTGCAAACAGCCCGATAATGCCTGCTGTTGGTGCGATATGTCGCGAGACGAAACGGTGTTCCTGCTGGCCGAAACCATCCTTAGTCACTGAATATAAAACGACTTTTTGTATGTTGGTATATCTCCTGCGTTAGTCCCCCGTAACAATATGACTGCACCACCCATTGATGAGGTGTTGTGCAACGGAACGGACAACGGCGTCCACCGCGACCTGCTTTATTTTGCAGGTACGTAGTGGGCGCCGTTTTTTTTGGTCTTCAGAAAGGCGAGGACAGATTATGAATTCTGCAAATCCGGTTCAGCATTACCCCGACCACAGCGCCGCTACCCGCGTGGTGGTTGTGGGTAACGGTATGGTGGGCCATCAGTTTATCGACAGCCTGCTGGCCTCCGAAGCCGACCAACAGTTTGAAGTGGTTACCTTCAGCGAGGAGCCCCGGGTTGCGTACGACCGCATGCACCTGACTGACTTCTTCCAGACCCGCAGTGCCGATCCGCTGGCTATGACCACGCTGGAAACCTATCAGGGCCAGGGCATTACCACCTACCTGGATGACAAAGTGGTGAGCATTGATCGTGAGGCCTGCACCGTCACCTCTGCGAAAGGGCATACCGTCAGCTACGACAAACTGGTGCTGGCGACCGGCTCTTACCCTTTTGTGCCCCCGATTGAAGGCAACGACCGCGACAACTGCTTTGTCTACCGCACCATCGAAGATCTGGAAGCAATCACCGCAGCGGCCGAAAACGGAGCCAGAGTTGGTGCCGTTGTTGGCGGTGGTCTGCTCGGCCTGGAAGCGGCCAAAGCAGTGCAGGATCTGGGCCTCGAAGCCCATGTGGTGGAGTTTGCCCCGCGCCTGATGGCCGTGCAGGTAGACGATGGCGGTGGCAGGTTGCTGAAAGAGAAAATTGAGGCACTCGGCGTTGGCGTGCATCTTTCCAGGGCTACCAGCCGCATCGTGGCCGGTGAGGCATGCCAGCACAAAATGGAATTCGCCGACGGCGAAGCGCTGGAAACCGACCTCATCATCTTCTCTGCCGGCATTCGTCCTCAGGATGAACTGGCTCACAGCAGTGACCTGAAGGTCGGTGAGCGCGGCGGCATCGTCATCAACAACGAGTGCCAGACCTCCGACAAGAACATCTACGCCATCGGCGAATGTGCCTTGTGGAATGGCCGCACCTTTGGCCTGGTCGCCCCGGGTTACTCCATGGCCAAAGTGGCCGCCAGCCATATCGCCGGTGGCGAAGAGTGTCTGACGTTCGATGGCGCCGACATGAGCACCAAACTCAAGCTGATGGGAGTGGATGTCGCTTCCATCGGCGACGCCCAGGGCGTAACCCCGGGCGCGCGCGCCTACACCTATTTCAACCAGCCCGAAGAAGTCTACAAGAAGCTGGTGGTCAGCGAAGACAACCAGCGGCTGCTGGGCGCGGTGCTGGTCGGTGACGCCGAAGACTACGGCACCCTGCTGCAGTACATGCTCAATGAAATTCAGCTGCCGGAATTCCCCGAAGGGCTGATACTGCCGAACCACGGCGACGCCCAGCCCGGCCTCGGGGTGGGTGCACTGCCCGATACCGCGCAGATCTGTTCCTGTCATGACGTGTCCAAAGGCGTGGTTCGCGATGCCGTGGTGGCGGGCTGCTGCTCCGTGGGTGATGTGAAGGGCTACACCGCGGCGGGTACCGGTTGTGGTGGTTGTGTGCCGCTGCTGACCAATCTGGTCAATCACGAACTGGAAGAGCTGGGTATCGAGGTCAGCAAGGATCTGTGTGAGCACTTCGCCCACACCCGCCAGGAGCTGTATCACCTGATCCGGGTGGGTGAGATCAAGAGCTTTGCCGAGCTGCTCGACAAACACGGCAAAGGGCACGGCTGTGAAATCTGCAAACCGGTGGTGGGCTCGATTCTGGCCAGCTGCTGGAACGAATACGTGCTGAAAGACGAGCATATCGGCCTGCAGGACACCAACGACATCTACCTCGGCAATATGCAGAAAGACGGCACCTACTCCGTGGTGCCCCGTATCGCCGGGGGCGAAATTACGCCAGACAAGCTGATCGTGCTCGGGGAAGTTGCCCAGGAGTATGGTCTTTACACCAAGATCACCGGCGGCCAGCGGGTCGACCTGTTCGGCGCCCAGCTGCATCAGTTACCGGACATCTGGCGCACCCTGGTGGACGCCGGATTTGAAACCGGCCACGCCTACGGCAAGTCGCTGCGCACGGTGAAATCCTGTGTCGGCAACACCTGGTGCCGCTACGGGGTGGATGATTCCGTTGGCCTCGCCATCGAGATCGAGAACCGCTACAAGGGCCTTCGCGCACCCCACAAGATAAAATTCGCGGTATCCGGCTGTACCCGCGAATGTGCCGAGGCGCAATCCAAGGACTTCGGCGTGATCGCGACCGAAAAAGGCTGGAACCTGTATATCTGCGGCAATGGCGGCATGAAACCACGCCACGGCGACCTGTTCGCCACCGATCTCGACAAAGAGACCCTGATACGCACCGTGGACCGGTTGCTGATGTTCTACATCCGCACCGCCGACCGCCTGCAACGCACCTCAGTGTGGATGGACAATCTCGAAGGCGGGCTGGATTACCTCAAAGAGGTGATTTTCGAAGACAGTCTCGGTATTTGCGATGAACTGGAGGCCGAGATGGAGCTCAACGTCGGAAACTACCAGTGCGAATGGGCGACCACCCTGGAAGACCCGGAAAAGCTCAAGCGTTTCAGTCACTTCATCAACTCCGATGCAACCGATGACAACCTGGCGTTTGTAAAAGAGCGCGATCAGATCCGTCCGGCCCGCGAAGAGGAAAAAGACAACCTGATCGCCAAGGCGAGCTAACGCGTTTATTACAGGAGCAGAACCATGACTGAACAAACCGGGGCGGAACACTGGACACCCGTCTGCGAACTGAGCGACATCGCCCCCGATACCGGTGTTTGTGTACTGGTAAAGGGGCAGCAGGTGGCGGTTTTCCGGCAGGCACGCACAGACCGCCTGTTCGCCATCGGCAATTTCGACCCGGTGGGCAAGGCGAATGTGTTATCCCGTGGCCTTCTGGCACAATTGGGGGAGGCAATTACGGTCGCTTCCCCATTGTACAAACAACATTACTGCCTGAGTTCGGGGACCTGCCTGGAAGATGAGGCCCTCAAAGTGCCGGTGTTCCCGGTGCGCATCAGTGAAGGCAAGGTGGAGGTAGCGGCGTCTCAGCATTAGGGCTCAGGCCCTCACGGAGCTAACGCTATGAAACAACGCCTCACGGTTCTGGCCTTCATCCTCGTTCTGGCGGGCTGCACCGGCACGCCAGACGGCATCGAACCGGTAACCGGTTTCGACAAAGACCGCTATCTGGGCACCTGGTATGAAATCGCCCGCCTGGACCACTCTTTTGAAGAAGGCCTGAGCCAGGTAACGGCGGAATATACCGAGAACGACGACGGCAGCATCAAAGTCATTAACCGTGGCTACAACAAAGCCGAAGACGAGTGGCAGGAAGCCGACGGCCGGGCGGTGTTCGTGGGTGACAGCGACGAAGGCCACCTGAAAGTCTCGTTCTTCGGCCCGTTCTACGCCTCTTACGTTGTTTTCGGCCTGGATGAGGAATATTCAACGGCCTACATCACCGGTTACAACCGCGACTACCTGTGGCTAATGGCCAGAACCCCGGAAGTGAGCGAGCAGACGCTTGAGCAGTTCAAGGCCCGTGCTGAGGCAAAAGGGTTTGATCTCGAGGATTTGATCATTGTGAATCAAACTAGCAACCTACCTTAATTTTCGCTATTATACGCCCGCACCGGGCGATACCGCCCAGCATCTTTTTCCGCTCCAGCGTCGCGCCCGCGACCTTCAGCCATTGCCCGATGCACATATATCAAGGAAAGCTGCGGCCCTTCGCCGCATACTGCTTCGGCAATCGTCTTCAGAAAGAATGGTGCAATGGCCAATACTCTCATCTCCGGCTTTACCAGTAATTTTCTCGGCAGGGCTCCAGCCTGGTACAAAAAGGTAATCCTGCTCTTTTTGTTAGCCAATCCCATCGTTATGTATGTATTCGGCCCCGGCGTTGCAGGCTGGCTGTTGATTGCCGAGTTCATTTTTACCCTGGCGATGGCGCTCAAATGCTACCCGCTGCTGCCGGGGGGTTTGCTGGCCGTGGAAGCACTGCTGATTGGCCTCACCTCCGCAGATGCCGTGTACGCCGAAGTGCTGACCAACTTCCCGGTCATCCTGCTGCTGATGTTCATGGTGGCAGGCATCTATTTCATGAAAGAGCTGCTGCTGGTGACCTTCACCCAGATACTGGTGGGCGTGCGTTCGAAATCCGCGCTGTCACTGCTGTTCTGTGGCGCTGCTGCTGTTCTCTCGGCCTTTCTCGATGCCTTGACGGTCACCGCTGTGATCATCAGCGTGGCCGTGGGTTTCTTCTCGGTGTACCACAAAGTGGCCTCCGGCAAGGGTTATCAGCAGAAAGACCACAACGCCAACAGCGATGACGATGTCATTGAACTGCACCGGGAAGACCTGGAAGACTTTCGTGCTTTCCTGCGCAGCCTGCTCATGCACGGTGCCATCGGTACGGCGCTCGGGGGCGTGGCCACCATGGTTGGTGAGCCGCAAAACCTGCTGATCGCGAAAGTGGTTGGCTGGGATTTTGTGGGCTTCTTCATGCATATGGCGCCGATCAGCCTGCCGGTTCTGGTGGCCGGCCTGTGTACCTGCTGGGCCCTGGAAAAGCTGCGCTGGTTCGGTTACGGCGGCCGCTTGCCCAAGCCCGTCCGCCGGGTGCTGGAAGAATTTGCGGAAAACGAACGTGCCCGGCGCACCAAATCAGACCAGGCCGCACTCTGGGTGCAGGCGGTCGCTGCTGTCATTCTGGTGTGTGGACTGGCGTTTCATATTGCCGAGGTCGGGTTGATCGGCCTGCTGGTGATTATTCTGGTTACCTCGTTCACGGGCATCACAGACGAAGGGCAGATCGGCAAAGCCTTCCAGGAATCCCTGCCATTCACCTCCCTGTTGGTGGTCTTCTTTGCCGTGGTGGCGGTGATCCACGAGCAGCACCTGTTCAAGCCGATCATCGATTACGTACTCAGCCTGCCGGAAAGCCAGCAACCGGGCATGTTCTTTATCGCCAACGGCCTCTTGTCGATGATCAGCGACAACGTCTTCGTGGCCACGGTGTACATCAGCGAAGTGAAACAGGCTTTTGATGCCGGGGCCATCAGCTACGAACACTTCCAGACTCTGGCGGTGGCTGTTAACACCGGCACCAACCTGCCCAGCGTGGCCACCCCCAATGGCCAGGCTGCCTTCCTGTTCCTGCTGACGTCTGCCATCGCGCCGCTGGTTCGATTGTCATACGGCAAGATGGTAATCATGGCGCTGCCGTACACCGTGGTGATGGGCGGTGTGGGGTTGTATATGGTGACTCACGCCTTCTGATGCTTTGGGCTGCCAGAGGCTTGTTTCTGGCAGTCTGTCTCTATATAGTGATTTTTCCTTGGTCAACTACCATATGTTGTGATCAGCTTATGATCACCTTGTTCAAATGGTAGTCGGGAATCCGGTGAGAATCCGGAACTGACGCGCAGCGGTATTGGGGAACGAGCGTGGCACGCAAGACACTGGCAAG